>NZ_JAYGHE010000004.1:0-29722 GCF_034931145.1 Nostoc sp. UHCC 0252
TTTTTCCAAAATTATTTTTGGACTGCTTCTGAGTCTCTATGAAAGCCTTGAAGAGTAAGGGTTTTAGGCTATAGTATTCTTGGAAGTCTCTAAGGAAGCAATAAATTTGTGAGCAATTCTGCTGTTTTGCCGCCAAGGCTAGTTTTGGATCCTCTGTTACATGCCTGGTTGGTGGAGGATATTGGCAGGGGCGATCGCACTACAAATTCTCTACTCCTACAAGATGTGACGCTCGGCTCGGCTAGATGGATTGCTAAAGCTTCTGGGATTATTGCTGGCTTACCTGTTGCTGCTAGAGTGTTTCAGATTTTAAATGAAAAAGTCACCTTTGTAGCGCTTACGCCTGAAGGTGCATGGTGTGAACCTGGGCAGGTTGTAGCTGAAATTCATGGTTCGCTGGATGCGCTACTCATGGGGGAACGAACCGCGCTCAATTTGGCTATGCGTTTGAGTGGCATTGCTACCTTGACTAATATATATGTAGAAAAAATTGCTGATTTACCTGCTCTGTTGGTCGATACCCGGAAAACTACACCAGGGTTGAGACTGTTGGAAAAATACGCGACTGCTTTGGGTGGGGCGATTAATCACCGCATGGGGTTGGATGATGCGGTGATGATTAAGGATAATCACATTGCGGCTGCCGGGGGAATTGGAGAAGCAGTTACCCGTATTCGTTCTCAGATACCTTATCCTTTGACTATAGAGGTAGAAACGGAAAGTTTGGAGCAGGTGAAAGAAGCTTTGCAGCACAAGGCTGACATTATTATGTTGGACAATATGCCTTTAGATATGATGTGTCAGGCAGTGCAGTTGATTCGCCAGCAAGATAGTCGGGTGAAAATTGAAGCTTCTGGGAATGTAACTTTGGAGACTATTCGCGGTGTAGCAGAGACAGGTGTTGACTATATTTCTAGCAGTGCACCGATTACTCAGTCGAAGTGGTTGGATTTGAGTATGAAGATTGCATTTTAAACTAAATAAGCTGAATAATCCAACTGCAAAATCGGCGCAATGTTGCATTTCAGTAGGATCAAAGTCAAAAAAAATGCAATTAAATCCGCCGATTTTTTTCTGTGGGGCTTATTAAATCCTATTTAAATTGGAATTTCAATCCAGAACTCTGTACCTTTTCCTGGTTCTGATTGACAATTCAAAGTTCCACTATGTTTTTCTACTACAATTTGGTAGCTAATTGACAGCCCTAGCCCTGTTCCCTTACCCACTGGTTTTGTTGTGAAGAAGGGATCAAATAAGCGTTTTCTAATGTCTTCTTCCATACCTAATCCGTTGTCAGCAATTCGGATAACAACAAATTTACTGTCTAAAATTTCAGTCCGAATTATAATTTGCGGTTTACCATTTGTTTTTAACTTGACCATTGACTCTTCTAAAGCATCGATCGCATTATTCAAAATATTCATAAATACTTGATTAAGCTGTCCAGGATAGCAATCAATTAATGGTAAATTTCCATACTCTTTGATAATAGATATATCCAACCCAATGCCATTGTCTTTCCAACGATGATGCAAGATTAATAGTGTATTCTCAATTCCTTCATGAATGTCAACTAGTTTTTTATCTGCTTCATCGTGACGAGAAAAATTCCGCAATCCTAAAACAATTTCACGGATACGATTAGTACCCATATTCATTGAAGATAGGAGTTTATAAAGATCATCGGTAATAAATTCTAAATCAATCTTCTCAGCAAAGTCTTGAATTTCTGACTGGGGGTTGGGATAATGTTGCTGATAAAGATGTAATAAACTTAACATCTCTTGAAAGTATTCGCTAGCATAGGTTAAGTTGCCGTGAATAAAGTTAACTGGATTATTAATTTCATGGGCAACTCCGGCCACTAATTGTCCCAAGCTAGACATTTTTTCATTCTGGATCAGTTGAGATTGAGTTTGCTGCAATTTATGTAAAGTTTCAGTGAGTTTTTCAGCTTGAGTTTGAGCAGCTAAAGTAGCAGAGCGACTTTGGGTATAAAGTTGTGCGTGATCGATGGCGATCGCTAGTTGATCACAAACTGCTTGCAGCAGGCTAATTTCACTGTTAGTCCAAATGCGATCGCCACTGCAATGACTGCACACAATTGCCCCAATCTCACCGGAATTACTCTTAACCGGTATCAGTAATTGAGATGTGATACCAAATTCAGCTAAAAGCTCTTGCAAATCATTATCGAGATGTGAATTACCCTTAATATCATCTATGCAAATTAACTCTTGAGAGATAAGCATTTTTGTTAAAAAACTGCTTTTTTGGAGCGGAATATTGCCTAATATGGTTGGTAAATGAGGGTTTCGCGCTTCATAGGTAATAGTTAGGCTTGGTTGGGATTGGTGCGGTAAGTAACAAAGAAAGTAGCAACGATCAATTTGTAATAAGCTGCGAATTTCATTGACCGCAGTTTGTAAGATAATATTTAGGTCAAGAGAACTGCGGATTTGGCTAGCTAGACGCAGTAATAAAGCTTCTCTACGGCTGAGGAGTTCTTCTCGCGCCAAGATTCGGTCAATAGCCACAGCAATATTATTAGCAATCCAATTTAATAGGTTATGAGTTGGTTCAGTAAATAATTGCTTGCTAACTAAAGCCATTATACCAATTAATTGCTGCTCTACTATTAAGGGATAAGCAGAAAATATCAAAATTGAGAATGTAGAATCGAGAAATTTTTCGCAATTATTAATTGATAGTTCTTCGTTAAAAATAGATTGATGGTTTTGAGCCATTAAGCCAATAATGTTATTTGCTAAAACCATGTGATTTGGGAAATCTTGACTATCGTTCAGAGCACTACAAGTAATATCTGTGCAATGAACACCAGCCTGCAATTGTAGCTGGTTTGTTTGTCCTTCAAGTGTCCAGATACAAGCAAAGTCGATATCAAGATATTGCGAAATAGGATTGGTACAGTTTTGCAGAATTTCTGGAAGTGTACCACTTTGAGATAAGGCTAAACTGACTTCTGCACTCAAAAGTGACAAGCGCGATCGCTCCAATAAAGCTAACTCTGAAACCTTGCGCTGTGTAATATCTGTACGAATGGATACATACTGATAGGGCTTTCCATCTGAGTTTAGCATTGGAGCGATCAAAGTATCTACCCAATAAAAACTACCATCCTTAGCTTTATTTTTAATTTCTCCCTTCCATATTTTTCCTTGAACAATAGTTTGCCATAAATTTGCAAAAAATCCCTTCGTATGATGGCTAGAATTAATAATACGATGATCTTGCCCTATAAGTTCTTCTTTAGAATATTTAGAAATTTTACAAAATTGGTCATTAACATAGGTTATTCTTCCAGTTTTATCAGTAATAGCTACAAGGGAATGGGCGTTTAAAGCATATTTAAAAGCTTCTAGCTCTCGGATAGAGTTTTGTAACTCTATCTCATTCTGTTTGTTAATGGTAATGTCACGAGCTACTGCATAAATCAAGTTTTCTTTACTGAAGCCAGTCGCATTCCATGACAGCCATTTGTAAGAACCATCCCGACAAAGATAGCGGTTTTCAAAGCTGATTGCATCTACAGATTGTGTAATTTTTTGGGCTGCGGCAATAGTGGATTCACGGTCTTCAGGGTGAACAAATTCGATAAAGGGTTTGCTAATAAGTTCTTGTTCAGACCAACCTAGCGTTTGTGCCCATTTGGGGTTTAAATACTTAAAATAACCATCAAACTTAGCAATACACAATAAATCTATAGAAAGTGAGAAAAATCGAGAGTATTTTTCTTCAGATTGTTTGTACTCAGATTTCACTAGTTTCATAAATTGTTTAGGTATAAATCTTCTTATAAGTAAAATAAATTAATACATTTTTCGGAAATTTAATAATGATCTTAATGGGATATTATCGAGTTAGACATTACCTAACATGAGTTTCCACAAAGACTGTTTGGTTTCCGAATAAATACGTAATCATCGTCAGAGCAAAGGCAATAATCATCTGCTGGTTTGTACTGAAAAAGCTAGCTATTTATTTGACTTTATTGCCTACTTAAATAAAGGTTTCCCTAAAAAGGTGTAAAGTAAACATTTATATTTTGAATTAAAGATAAGAAGTGTTAAGTAAGGGCAGCACCTTTTGCTTAACGGCATCAATTCCTTAATCTGCTTAAGATTGTCTGCTAGGTTATTGTGCCCGTTTTGCTATTGGCTAACGTGTCAGTGCTAATAACGGGAATAAATGTAAACACCGTGAATTCGGATGGCTGCGATCGCCATTTTCAAGACTTCTATATTCAAAGGCTAACTGGATGTTAAATAGATTACTTTAGAAATTCCTAAGCAATACTGCCGCGCTTTCTGGCTTCTTTGTAGGAAGTTCCTACATTTTTTAGACCAGCTTTAATCATTTGTTGTTCGAGGAGGGCAAAGAAACGCGTTCTATCGCCACCTTTTACCACTGCTTGATTATGGGCTTCGGCGATCGCTACTGGGTAGCCATATCCTTTTTGGACTTGTGCTAGCATCAGTCCCAGCGCTTGGTCTAACATGGTTGCATTCTCTGCTACCCATGCCGGAACTTCGATTCGGGCGATTTCAGTGCCAACGTGGACATAGCAAAAGTAAATGATTTGGTCTCCGTAGAGTTCGAGGATTGGGGAATTACTGCGCCACAGGGTACTGCGTTGTCCTGGTTTGAGTCGGGTTGCCCAAACAGAAGTATCTCGCAACTGTTCAAAAATTTTACAAGCTACTTTTTCTAACTGATTTGGGCAATAAGTTTTACAGTCTGGCACTGGATGAGGACAAGCTAACAATCGTAAAAAGTTCATTGTTTCGATGCTGCGAGAGGCGCTAAGATAGCCCATGAGGGGGATTTGAGCATCACGCATCTGCTGCCAGGCTTCGAGGATAGGGGGTAAAATGCGATCGCGGGCATCCATTGGCAATTGTTCTAAAAACCAGTAAATTAACGAACCATCTACCATCGCCAATGCTGGTGCTTCCCCTTTTGCTGCACATGCAAGTTCTGCCAATACCGTTGTTTCTGAAGCAGTGCGGCGGAAACTCATCCATTCTTCGGTTCTAATTCCCCACTGCCGAGACATATATAAATCTTCCGGGCGGTAAAATACTTCTGGCAAACTATCAAGTAATGGATGGCGATTTTGTCCGTAGTGTAAAACTACTCTGCCAATATTTAGGAGATAACAGTAAGCAATTTCGTGATGGTTGGGGGCAATTTGCGAACCATCGGTAGCGATGACAGTATGGATTTTTGGAGGAACTGGGATATCGATGCAGGTTTCTAGCGGTTCAATTGGGGTAGCATTAGCAAAGAGAATGCGATCGCGCCATTTTTCCTGGCGATCAATTAAATCTTGTTGAGACTCGTAAGCATTTTTTAGGTGTTGTTGCGCCAATTCTAAACGCTGGCGACTGGCAGCAGCTTCTAAAGTAAGATGCTGGCTTAAACCTTGCATTTGTCGCGCTAGTTTTGTTAAATCAAGCATAAAGGTAAGTGATAAGTTAGGAGACGCGATTAATCGCGTCTGTACAGGAGTTTTTCTAATTCTTTATTATTTTCCTACATCTTTATAAATAGACATCTCCAGAAATTAAATATGCTTTATTCATAACCCTTGTAGAGACGTAGCAATGCTATGTCTCTACATTATTTTTCGGAGATGTTTAATATACTAAAGCCAGGCAGAGAAATCTCTGGCAAACTGAGACAGCGATAACAATTGAATCCGTGCATCATTTTGGGCAGCTTCCCTTTCTGCTTGAGTATTATAGCCCCAGTCTGCAAGGAACAGTTTTACATCTTCAAGGTCTGTTTGCTGTTGTACTAGCTGCAATGTTTTGAGCCTATCTTCAACAAACCAGAGACTAAGTGGCTGATTTTCTACTTCCTGCTTCAATTCTCGCAGAATTTCGTATTTGGGACGCTTGACTTCTTTTCCATAAATTGATGATGTCGGTAAGTTAACTCCTTCTTGTTGCAGCAACTGCTGTACAAAACGTCCTTCTTTAGTTGTCACAATGTATAGCCTAACTCCACTATCAAGAGTTAATTTGAGTTTTTCTACTACACCTGGATAAAATCTATGCAGACTTAGCCAAGCATTTAAATCTGTAGTAATCCATTCATCTCTTTGGTTATCTAGTTTCGCAGCAATTTCTCTTGCTTGTAACTTATCATTTAACAAAAGTTTTGGAGCAATACTTAACCATTCATGAAGAATTTTCTCATCAGGAATTCCATCTACTAAGGCTTTGATTAAAACGGGCATTTCCCACCCTGTCTCAATTACAGGGCGCAGGCGATAGAATCTCAAAGCTAAATCATCTGCTGGTGTGTCGTTAGCTGGCGACCAAATTTCGCAGTAGGTACGCCATGCTACCTCAAAATATTCAATTAGTCCGTCGCAAATCACTCCATCAAAGTCCAAGGCTAAAATTGTGGGACTAGTTGCTGTCATTGTTTTGAGGATAAAACTGCTGTTGCCAGCTTACTCGATCCTGAAGGGAATTTTTGTATAAAAATATCTTAACAGGTCAACTTCAGGAATGAATATTGTTAAGTATTTTATAAAAAACATAATTATTCAATAAAATTGAATCTAGGTTCAATCCAGCAATCGACTTGAGTAGCTAGATTATTTACAAAAACTGAATCTTCGATAATCATGCATTATATTAACCGCATATTCGCTCGTAAGTAAGATCGATAGTACGTGATTTTGTGTAAATCCGAACTGGAAGTGTTTTAACCTCTCCGCAGTCTCCAGAACACGCATTTACAAATGCAGTACCTTTTTCACCCACCACCTCAAGAACAAAACCAGCACTATTACCAGTAAAAACAAATGTTTGGTAATTTCTACCTTCAGCTAAAGCATATACTTTTTTAGCCCCAATATAATCTTCAAGTTGCTGGCATTGTTGCATTTTTTCGATTACATTCTTATAAGAAAACCCGAACTGATTAAGCCCCACAATATTGCGAAATTCAATTGGTAGAATCAAACCTGGCGTAAGCTTAATTGTTGCTGCAATGATGTATGGAGTTATCAAGATAGCTAATAAAGGAATTATATATATTATCCGCTTACGAATAGAAGACGGCTTATCTTGAACGTTTTGGCTATACAAACATGAAAAATAAATACATATTAAAGGAGTTGGTATTAAAAAACTATAGAATATGCCGGCTATTAGAGCAAGTGTTGTCAAAATAGGAGTTTGTATTAGAGATATTAAGAATAAGACGAAACTCATTAAAATATTAATAGGAAAAGGAATATACAAAATGTATAGTAGAATATTCAAACTACATCCACAAAATATAGATAATATTACAAAAGATATATTAATATCTTTTTGTTTTTGCCTCAAAGTCCATAAAGTAGCTGCACCACAAGATAAAGTTACAAAGAGAGCCATAGAGAAGCTAAATGGATAGTAACTGGGTGCTTTTAACCAAAAGCCAACAAATTTATCCCGAAAAATTATAACTGGTAGACTTAAGCATACCAAAGAAGGTAAGCTGTAAATGATAATCAGTAAGGTTGTTTTAAGTGCAGAAAACTTTACTTCTGAATTGCTTTGATTGATTTCCATGCTGTAATAACTTATGTTTTATTAGTAATAAATAAAATATGCGATCGCAACAAGAACCACAGGTTTTTTCTGCTGTTATTAAATATTCAAGGATGGAAGGAGAATTTCTGCGTGAAATATCGAATAATTATCTTACAACTCAAACTTTTCTGATGCCTGACATCTCTTGGACAAATCTTAGTATTCCAGAAATATTAATTGGTGAAATGAAAATTATAGGTTTTCCTAATCTCCGAAAAGAGACTTACGAGAATTGGATCTTAATCAACAATCAATCTTCTTTATTAACTCCATTTATTACAAATCCTCAAGTCGCTCTGATTTCCCAAGAAGACTGGGAAAAACTTGAAAATGGCACTGATTATAATTGGTCTATTATATTTACTTTAACTCGACCAGGATTTTCTCAAGATTTTTCGCAGGCATTAATTCAAATAACTGCTCATTGCCCAGCAGGGCCACCACAGTATGGAAGTTTGTTATATCTAGAAAAAACTGCCGAGCAATGGGAAGTCGAGTTATCTTATGGACTGTACAATCAATAGAAAAAATCTATTTCTGATTCCCGCTTAGTATCAACACTCCATATTTGGGGCTAAAAAGTAACGCCAACAGAAATAATCCCGATACTACTAAAACGATCGCAGGGCCAG
This sequence comes from Nostoc sp. UHCC 0252, assembly GCF_034931145.1. Lineage (NCBI taxonomy): Bacteria > Bacillati > Cyanobacteriota > Cyanophyceae > Nostocales > Nostocaceae > Nostoc > Nostoc sp. UHCC 0252. The sequence goes on from NZ_JAYGHE010000004.1 coordinate 8,249, forward strand.
AGGGCAAGTTATAAAAATAGCTGAGGTACATCCCACTAATACTGGAAATTACGCCAATTACCGCGCCCAAAATCATTACTTGGTTGAGACGCTTAACTAATAAATAAGCGGTAGCTCCTGGTGTAATTAAAAGCGATAATACTAAAATCACACCGACAGCTTTCATGCTGGCGACAATTGTTAAAGCTATTAGTACCATAAGCCCAAAGTTCAGCCGATTAACTGGCAAACCCGCAGCTTGAGCGCCTAAAGGATCGAAGGTGTAAAATAAAAGTTCTTTATATAACAAAAGAACAACTATTAAAACAATAGTGGCAATGATCGCAGTGTCCCGCACTTCATCGATGGTAACGCCGAGAATGTTGCCAAAAAGGAAGTGATTTAAGTCGATTTTATTATCTTTTTGAATAACAGTAATTAGGGTGATACCAAGAGCAAAGAATGCTGAAAAAACTATACCCATTGCCGCATCTTCTTTGATTGGCGATCGCACTCTAATCCAGGCGATCGCCATTGTACTGATAACTCCGGCAATAAAGGCCCCAACATATATATTTGCTCCCACCATAAAAGCGATCGCTAGTCCGGGCAAAACCGAATGACTGATGGCATCACCCAGCAAGGCTAGGCGCTGTACCATTAGGTAGCTGCCTACAACTGCACACAACATCCCAACTAAAATGGCAATCACGAGCGATCGCTGCATAAAGCCGTATTGCAACGGCTCAATTAATACTTGTAACATATTTTGTCATTTGTCATTCACTAATGCCCTATACCCAATGAAATTTTATGCAGCATCTGAAAAGTACATTACTTTACCGCTATAAGCACGATGTAGGTTTTCTTCGGTAAGTACTTGTTGCCGTGAACCTGTGGCGATTAGTTCACGATTTAGTAATATTAAATCATCAAAGTGGGTGATTGATTCCCCTAAGTCGTGATTGACTACTAGCACGATTTTGTTGTCGGCGGCGAGTTCATGGAAGACTTCAAAAATCACTGACTGGGTTTTTTGATCAATACCTACTAGAGGTTCATCAAAGCAAAATATTTCTGCTTGTTGTGTTAATGCACGCGCTAAAAATACCCGTTGTTGTTGTCCTCCTGATAATTGTCCAATGGGGCGATCGCAATATTCGCTCATTCCAACTCTTTCTATGGCATTTTTTGCTACTTGGCGACTAACTGCCGAGAAGCTACGCAACCAGCCTGTTTTCTTTACCCGTCCCATCATGACTACATCCCAGACTGTGGCGGGATAAGTCCAATCAATTTGGCTACGTTGCGGTACGTAGGCAACTTTCTCTAATTGTTGCATCAAGGGCTTGCCTTGGCATAGCGCTGTACCACTACTGACGGGAACTAAACCTAACATTGCTTTCATCAGCGTGCTTTTGCCAGCACCGTTGGGGCCAAATATACCCGTAAGTTTTCCTGGTTTGATGATACAGCTAACGTCTCTTAAAGCTTCTTGTGTCCGGTAGTATACTCCTAAATGGGCAATACTAATTGCTGCTGTGGAACTCATATCGAATTTGATAGTTTTTGCAGGTACTTCCTCTGTTTTCCTCTGGGATAGACGAAATTTCGCAGGAAAAGAGACATTTTTCATAACTAGGTTTCAATATTTATTTCTTGAGCTTACTATAAAAATGAGAGAAATATGAAAAAATCTATAATTAGATGTAATATCCAAGATAAATGAAACTAATACCAGAGATAGACGACAGTAATCCTTACGGCAAGGGAATAATCGGCAGGATGAAGGGAAAAATTATTTTCCGGCTTTGTTTGGGAATGCTTTTGCCTTTGGCTTTATTAAGTTGTACCCAGAAAGATGCTAACCCCAACACTACCAAGGGAGATAAGCCGCGAGTGGTTGCAACTAGTACCGTCATCGCTGATTTGACACAAAAGGTTGCAGGAGATGAGATTCAACTAAGTGGAATTCTCAAACCGGGTACTGATCCCCATGTTTACGAACCAGTACCAGCAGATAGCAGGGTTTTGGAAGAAGCTGACTTGATTTTATATAACGGTTACAATCTGGAACCGGGACTGATTAAATTAATGAATGCTTCTGGTGGTAAGGCGCGGAAGTTAGCTGTGGGGGAAACTGTCAAATCCTTGCAGCTTGATAAGGGTAAAGGCGAAGTAGTGCCAGATCCGCACGTTTGGGGTAGTGCAGAAAATGCGATCGCAATGACGAATGCAATCCGAGATGCGTTGATTGAGTTATCACCTGAAGATAAAGATAAATTTACTCAAAAGGCATCGCAACTTACGAATGAATTAAAACAGTTACATACCTGGATTAATCAACAAATTCAAACTATCCCCGCAGATAAGCGGAAACTGGTGACAACCCATGATGCCTTCCAATATTATGGACGTGCTTATGGGATTGCGATCGCAGGTACTTTAATTGGTATTAGTACCGAAGAACAACCAAGCGCTCAAACAGTCCAGAGATTAGTTGAATCAATTAAAAAGATCGGCGTTCCTACAATTTTTTCTGAAACTACGATTAACCCAGCTTTAATTAAAACTGTTGCTCAAGAAGCAGGAGTGAAATTAGCACCAAATCAACTTTACTCTGATTCAATTGGTGCAAAGGGAAGTAATGGAGATTCTTACATCAAAATGATGGAGGCAAATACACGTAGTATTGTAGAAGCGTTAGGGGGAAAATATACACCATTTGAACTAAAGAAGTAAATTTATCAGAGTAAATCTCTAACCTAAGACGTGTTCTTTTTAAAGTCTCTCTAGAGAAAGAACTTTTTGTACCTATAATTTTTTAGAGTGTTATTAGTAGAGCTAGACTTTTCAATATTTGCAAAAGCCATGACTGATAAAACTCAAGAAAATCAAATTAATCAACCAGTAAGTGAAGATACACATTTACGCCAAGAACCGAATGTTAATGAAAGAAACTTAACAGCGAATCCTGGAGATAAAATTTCTGATAAGTCTGAATCTGTTGAAGAAAAGGCTCAACAGGTAGCTGTGGATGATGTACCAGACATTACAGGCGACAAAATCACAGTCCCGACTTACTTCGTTGTAGATGAACCCGACGGCGAAAAGAAAGCACTCCACCACGTTAAAGATGCTGAAGAGATTTCCGATGTAATTCGGGAAGCACGAGTTGACGAAAATGGAAATAGAGTTTGGTGGTAGTTATTCATTAAAGGGATGCGGGCACACGGAGAGTTCTTTCTTTGCGTCCCCGTATCTGTTTTCTAAAGTTTAACTAGCTACTTCTTTTTTAGAGCATCTATATGTATTGGACTTTGGACAAAAAAACTGATAATAATAAATATCAATTTATAGGGTTTACCATCATCAAAAATTAAATTTGTAGGTGGGGGGAGATTCCCATTCCACAATGGCTGCTGGATTTGTCTCAGTAGTCATGAGCGATCGCCTTTCTCAGAAAGCCTTAGATTTCCATCATAAATTATTCTTCACCCAATCTCGAAAATTCCGCATAGCTTGACTTCTGCCAATTGTTAAACACTGTTGAACATATTCATTGACTAATTCAATAATTGGAATATTAGGAAAATTAGGACTAAATTCCGATTTTATATATTTTTCTTCTTTTAGTACAGAAATTTCTAAACCTTGTTGTGTATATCGCCAAAGTTCAGGAACTCCCAAAATTTCATAATTATCAAATTTAGTCCGAGAAGTAATATCAATTTCGATTGCTAAATCTGGTGGCGGGTCTATAGTTAAATCAATGCGATTTTTACCGATGATAGCAGCTTGATTTTGAATATAAAAACTGGTATCTGGTTCTACTGCTTGCCGCATTCGCTCATTTTTAAGTGTTGTGGAACCAAAAGGTTCAAAATCGACTTGGAGTATTTCTAACAAGATTTTGACTAAATCACCAATAAGTTCTTTATCTTTTTCGTGTTCTGGTAAGGGAACCATAATTTCTAACCAGCCATAACTATAAGAAATCCGTGCAGCACGCCTTTCTCCTATTTCTTCTAAAATATTTTCTAACTGCTGCCAACTAATATCTTGAAGTAACATTTGTTGACCAGGTTTAACGATAATTTGTTGCAGTTTTAAAAGCATATCACCTCAGAGAGTTGAAGTATTAGCTGTTACGTACAGCAGATTTAATCTACAAATCAACTTTCTTAAAGTATATCGCCTCTGAGTAATATGGTAGAAATTATTCAAAAAATCACTATTATAATCTTTGGGTATTTCAATTTTTACTCTTTAAAGGAATACGGATAGTAAACTCTGTGCCATGTCCTGGGGTTGAATCAACTTCAATACTTCCTGCGTGTTTTTCGACGACAATTTGATAAGCGATCGCCATTCCTAATCCGATTCCTTTGCCGACGGGTTTTGTAGTGAACATATAGTCAAATACTCGTTGCTTAACTTCTTCTGACATGCCAATTCCATTGTCATAAATCTGAATCATCACTTGTTTATCATCAGCGATTTCAGTACGAATACAAATTTGTCTTTGATTCTTTACTAATGATTCTTCTATAGCATCGATCGCATTTGCTAAAACATTCATAAAGACCTGATTTAGTTGCCCTGCATAGCATTCTACTAAAGGTAAATCACTGTACTTCTTAACGATCTGAATTTCTGGTTGATTAGGTGTGGCTGTCAGACGATGGTTCAAAATCATCAGAGTGTTGTCTAATCCCTCATTAATGTCTACAAATTTCATGTCTGCTTCATCGAGGCGCGAGAAATTTCGCAATGACAGCACAATCTGACGAATGCGCTTGGTTCCTACTTGCATCGATGCCATTAGTTTGGGTAAATCTTCTGCTAGAAACTCAATATCAAGGTCTTGGATGCGATCGCTAATTTCGGGTGTAGGATTTGGGTAGGTTTGTTGATAAAGCTTTAGCAAATCAAGGATGTCTTCGCTGTAAACGCTTGCATGGTTGAGATTTGCATGAATAAAATTAGCGGGATTATTGATTTCGTGGGCGACTCCAGCTACTAATTGTCCCAGGCTAGACATTTTTTCGGTGTGGATGAGTTGAGCTTGGGTATTTTGCAATTCTTTCAAGGTTTTGCTGAGTTGCTGCGCCTGCTGGCTGGAAATCAAAGCGCGATCGCGAATCTGTTCATATAGTTGCACCTGTCGCCATGCACTGATCAACCCAACCACCAGCAATCCTCCCAGAACCGTAGCCAAAAGGTTTAATGCCTGCAATGGCGATTCAATATTTTCTTGTGGCACAACTAAGGCTACCGACCAATTTGCTTCTCTCAGGGGAGTATAAGCAATATAGTTCCATTTCCCATCCAGTTGAGCCAATTCAATATTTGTGCGTCTAGCCACCATTTGTTGCGTAATTTTAGCTAACCTGCGATTGGGTGAATTCAGGAAACTCTGGGCGGCTTTTTCGGGTGTACCAATTAATTCCGTGTCGGGATGAGCAATGGGAACTCCTTGAGAATTTAGCGCAAAGGCATAGCTGCCCTTGCCTTGACGTAAATTGTTGATAACCTCAACTACGCGGTTAATCGCAATCCCTCCCATTAATACGCCTCCTGGTTTTGTACCTGTTTCGGCAGGAATCGGCGAACTAATCTGAATCTGTAACTGATTGGTTGTGCGTCCAATTATTGGGTCGGTAGCTACCGTTTCACCCACCATACTCCTCTGAAAAAATTCTCGATCTTTAACATTGAGCCAATCGCCTTGAGTATTCATTAATGTAGCATCTGGTATACTCAATGCCATGAGCAAAAACGTTTGCAGCCGCTTCACCTCAGATTGCAAGTAAGGCTCCACCACAGACCAATCTAGCGATCGCACTACTGGAGAATTTGCCAAAGTCTGAATTTCTGTCTTCCGAATAGCTAACCAGTTATCAATATCATCCTTACCTTGGTGGGTTTTTAACAGTGCTTGCTGTTTAAGACTATCGAGCAATAACCCCTTAATAACTTTGTAACTGGTGATAGCTGTGGCACTAATACTAATTGATAGAATTACCACAATTGATAGCAACACAAAATTGCGCGATCGCCATTTCAACCAACGTTTGGGTAATTTAAACATTATCGTCGTTTTACTCCAAGTTAAAATTTAAAAAATAAAAATGCTGAGTAATTTTTTCATTACTCAGCACTCATTACTCAACACTTACTATTGTTGTTGAGTAGAAATTTGAATGACAAACTCTGTACCCTTTCCCAATTCTGAAGTACAGGAGAGTGAACCGCCATGTGCTTCTACTACAATTTGTCGAGCGATCGCTAATCCTAATCCAGTGCCTTGTCCTACAGGCTTGGTGGTGAATAAATGGTCAAATACTCGTTGCTTGACCTCCGGTGACATCCCCACACCGTTATCAGCAATCTTAACCACAATCTGCTCACCTGAGTCTGCTACAAGCGTTTGAATAGTGATGCGATTAGGGTTGGCTAGAATCGCTTCCAAACTCCGCTCTGTATTATATTGTTCAAGTGCATCAATGGCATTTGCTAACAAGTTCATAAACACCTGATTAAGTTGTCCAGCAAAGCATTCCACTAGGGGTAGTTTGCCATAATTTTTGACTACTTCAATTGCTGGACGGTTTTCGTTAGCTTTTAAACGGTGTCTGAGAATCAAAATAGTGCTGTCAATGCCTTCGTGAATATCAAAGGGAACTTTATAATCCTTATCTGCTCTGGAGAAGGTTCGCAAACTGGTACTAATACTGCGGATACGCTGAACACCCAATTTCATTGAGTCCAGTAATTTAGGTAAATCTTCACGTAAATAATTCAGGTCGATAGCATCAATTTCGTCTTGAATTTCTGAACCGGGATTGGGAAACTGTTTTTCATAAAGACTAATTAGTACAAACAAGTCTTTAATATAATCTTTGGCTGGTTCAATGTTGCCGGCAATGAAGCCGATAGGATTGTTAATTTCATGGGCAACACCTGCCACTAAATTCCCAAGAGCAGACATTTTTTCACCTTGCACCAATTGCAATTGCATCGTTTGTAATTCTTGCAATGCTTGTTCTAATTGTTGTTTTTGTTGTTGCAGCAATTGTTGTGCTTGCTGGACTTCAGTGATGTCTTCAGATGTGCCAAGTATACCAAAAACGTTCCCTTCTCGATCTTTTAAGGGAATTTTGTTTGTATTCGACCAGATTTGTTTTCCGTCTGCTTGCTGTAATGTTTCGATAATATTGAGTTCAGCTTGTCCAGACTCCATGATGCGGCGATCGCACTCTATATAAGAATCTGACTGTTTACGAGTCCAAGATAGATCGTAGTCTGTTTTACCAGTAACATTTTCTGGCACACCTACACCCGAAACTTCAGCAAAGTTTTGGTTACAGCCTAAATAAATACAATTGCGGTCTTTCCAGAAAACAGATTGAGGGATATTGTCGATAATTAACCGCAAGAATTGTTCCGTCTGTCCTAAGTTTTCTAAAGTATTTTGTGCTTGCTGATAAAGTCGGGCGTTTTCCAGAGAGATTGCAGCTTGAGTGCATAACAAATTCAGAATTTCGACGCGATCGCTGCTAAATGCTCCAGTAATCAAATTGTTTTCTAAATACAAAATCCCTAACAGTTTACCTTGATACAAAATCGGTGTACACAGCAAGCTTTTCGGCTGCTGACGAATGATGTAGGGATCGGCTATCAGCACCGGATGTAGTGTTGTATCAACAATGACGGTAGGTTGTTTGCTACGTTTGACGGCGTAAATTAGGCTATGGGGAACATCTGCGCTATCTTCCACAAAAATGGACTGTAACACCTTTGATTGCTGTCCAACTTGAGCAGTCGCCTCAACTAACAATCTATGTTCTTTGAGCAGTAGTAATGCACACTTATCTGCTCCAGCATTTTCAATCACCACTTGCAGTAGCTTTGTAAGTAATTTATCCAACTCAATTTCACTGGAGAGAGTCTGAGATGCTTTCAGAACTGTTGCCAAATCTAGCATTATTGATGTATTGCTGCTAGATGTTACTGATTTATTAATACTTGGATGGAAGGTAGCAACGCTGTCAATATTTGCAATCGTCTCATTGGGTGCGAATGGGGAGCGCGTCTGTTGTAAAATTGGCGCTAGCAGTTGTGGATAACGCTGCTCTAAGTCATCGACTTTGGCTTTAGCATCCCAGCGTGTATAGCAATAGTAAGCATTAATCAAATACTCTTGAGCAATGCGTTCTTTGCCCCATTCTAAATAAAACTTGGCGGCGAGTTCGTTGGCGAGAGCTTCTTCATTGATGTATTCGTTTTCTTTAGCTTGAGCAATGGCGCGATCGTATGACTCGATTGCATCCATATAGTTGCCAGAAATTCTGGCCATTTCCGCAGACAGCAATAGATATCGATGTAGAAAATTTTGGGGACAATTATCCGCCCAGTTTTTCTGGATTTGTTGATGTTCTTGGATAATGTCCCAATACTGCTTTTTCTTATCTAATGTTGCATTGGGATAAAGGGCTACTAAACTGAGGGGATAATAGAAATGATACTGAATAATTGGGAAAAAGCCAGAGTTACAAGCAAGGGTTTTCTCAGCTTCTTCTGCCGCTTTAATAGCATCTTCATAGCGACCATAAAGGTAAGACAATTGAATTTTGAGAAAAGAGTACCAATTAATTCCATGATCAAAGTTCTTTTTCTGCCTCCAAACTTCTATATATGGAATATTTTCGCCCTTGCTATCGTCTAATAAATCAGTGTTTTTAGATATATCTTGTAGGCTCAACAAAAACTGACGTTGTAAACTAAATGCATACAACATATTGACATCATTTACCTGTTGGACATAGCTCAGATATTTTTCAGTTTCTGCGTAAACATCTGATAGACTATCGCCCTTAATTAACATTGCCCAAATCAAAAACGAAACTGCCCAAACACCGAATACCAAATTTCCCGTTTCTTGACAAATTTGGAATGATTGTTGGGAAAGTGGTAAATTCGTTTTTAAATGCTGATTATAGGGATTAGTGGTGTGAGCAAAGATATTATTGGTCTTAAAAATAAATTGGGTACTATTGAAGTGACGATCAAGTTTTAGTGCTAATGTACCGAACTCATAAGCAGTTTGATAACTACTTTGATTTGCCAGACTCATTCCATAGAGACAGTAAGCAAAACCAGAACTTTCGGCATTGCCATAAGTTAACGATAAACTGATCATTAATAGAGGAGCCAAACAACTAAGATTTTGATCTCCTCCCATATAAGCTGCTGCCCAAAGGTCAGCTAAAAGCCCCATACACATCTTTTTATCTGGATCTGTCATCTCAGGCAAATCGAATAAATCTGCTGTGTGAATTTCTGCAAGTTTAGCTTTTAATTCCTTAAGCTCAGTTTCGATAGCAATTTGTTGTTTCTCAGAAGTAACAGGTAAATCCATACCCATGATGCTTAAAGCTTTCAGACCAGCTTTAATCCCATCTGCGATATTTTCGCCCTGAGTCATTTTCAGGTACATCTGAGTTCCATAAATATTTGCTTTTTCAAACTTATCTCTACTATTACTTAATGCTATATCAAATAATTTTTCTGCCTGATTAAAATCACCAGTTAAATATTCGCACTCCGCCGATTCTCGATGTAAACTAAATATGAGATTATAATTATGTTGCCAAGTTTCTTCTGCTAGTAATTCTCGCCCTAATGTGAAATATTTTACTGCCGCTTTATAAGCAGTGGAAGCTTTAGCTTTCTTTCCAGCAATTAGATTGAGTTGAGCTAGCTCTGATTTTTGCGATTGTTCATGAATTATATCAATCCCTTCATTTAACTGATTAACAATATCAAAGATGCTGTTTTCAATTAATTTCGGTAATGTATTATTTAAGAGTAATTGCCCAATTTTTAAATGAGTAGCTTTTCTTTGAGATTCAGGAATCAGAGAATAGGCAGCTTGCTGAACGCGGTCATGGAGAAATTTATAAGAGCAGGAATCAGGAGAATTGTCTTGCTTCAATTCTGAATTCTGACTTCTGTCTGCGCTACTAGAGAAGTAGGGCGTAGTCCATTGTGACTCTTCTTGATAGAATTTGTAGACTTCATTAGTAGGGATAATTAATCCATCTTGCACAGCTTTCCAAAAGTCTGCGGCTGTTTCCACCTGGGATTTTTCATGGACGATCGCTAATGCAGCTAAATCAAATTGGTTTCCCACACAAGCCGCTAATTTCAAAATTTCTTGAGTTTCTGTTGACAACTTTTTAAGTTGAATTGCCATGAACTCTACGACATCATCGGTAAGAGCGATCGCTCGCACCTGAGCAATATCACATTCCCAATAACCGCCGTCAAAATTAAATGTAATTAGTTGATCTTGATGTAGCACTTTGAGAAATTGGGTACTGAAAAAAGGATTACCTTTAGTTTTGCTCAATACCAACTCTGTTAAGGGTACAGCTAACTCTAGAGAACAACTTAATGTGTCTGCAACCAAATGATTGACCGATGTTTGATCAAGAGGAGCTAAGGTAATTGTATTGACTGTAGCGCCTAGTTTCTGAATTTCTTCCAAAGTCAGCATCAGTGGATGTACTGGGTTGACTTCGTTATCTCGATAAGCACCAATTAATAGTAGATAACCGATTTCGATTTCGCTCATTAACAAGTGCATTAACTTTAAAGAAGCGGAATCTGCCCATTGCAGATCGTCAATAAAAATCACTAATGGATGTTCTAGGGTAGTGAAGACTTGAGTGAATTTCAAAAACAACGAATTGAAGCGATTTTGGGCTGCACTCCCAGAGAGTTCCGGTGCAGGAGGCTGTTTACCAATCATACTTTCCAGTTCTGGAATCACCTCAATCATCACTTGTCCGTTCTCACCCAAAGCAGAGAGAATTTTGCACTTCCACTGCTCAAATTGAGTGTCAGTTTCAGTCAGCAGTTGCCTGATTAAGTCTCGGAAAGCTTGCACAAAGCCAGAGAATGGGATATTGCGCTGAAATTGGTCAAATTTGCCTTTAATAAAGTAACCCCGTTGTCGCACAATTGGCTTGTGGACTTCGTTCACCACAGCAGTTTTGCCAATACCAGAGAAGCCTGCTACCAACATAATTTCAGTGCTTCCCTGACTGACTCTTTCAAAGGCATCCAGTAAACTTTCAACTTCCTCTTGGCGACCGTAGAGCTTTTCTGGGATGATAAAGCGATCGCAAATATCCCGCTCACCTAATTCAAAGGATTTAATCGAGCCAATTTCCGACAATTGAGACAAACATTTTTCTAAATCAAATTTCAGCCCTAATGCACTCTGATAGCGATCTTCAGCATTTTTGGCCATCAATTTCATCACAATGTCACAAAGAACTTCGGGAATCTCTTCTTCCCCCCTACCTTCTAACTTTTCTGGAAGCTTTGCAATGTGACTGTGAACTAACTCCATCGGATCGTTAGACTCGAAGGGTAAGTGTCCAGCCAGCAATTCATAGAAGGTAACGCCGAGAGAATAGTAATCGCTACGATAGTCAATTCCGCGATTCATCCGTCCGGTTTGTTCTGGGGAAAGGTAGGCGAGAGTACCTTCTAAGACATTAGGACTGTGAATTTCCTGGGTTTCTCTGGGTAAAAGAGAAGCAATGCTAAAGTCAATCAACTTGACTTGCTTCGTATCCGGGTTAATGAGGATATTGGCAGGCTTAATGTCTTTGTGGATAACCCGATGGCGATAGAGTCCGTCAAGAATATTGCTTAGAGCGATCGCAATTTCCAAAAACTCTGTCAAAGTATATTGCTTATCCCCCATTTTTCCGTTAATCCAATCTCTGAGGGAAATGCCGCCAAAATCCTCCATCACCAAAGCATAGCTGTTGCGGTAAGGTTCCAGGCTGTAGGGATGAACAATACCGGGTAAGTCAAGATTTTTAGCGATCGTGTACTGATTACGAAACAGCAGCAGTTCGTTGAAGGTAGGATAGTCCTGCTGGAGCAGCTTGATGACGACCGGAATTAGATCGGCCTCTCGAATTGCACGGTAAACTAAGGTTCTAGAACCTGCATAAAGTTGTTCGCTAATTCGATAGTTCAAAAGCTTGTCCATCGGCTCAACTGCTGTATTCATACTTCATCAACTCTTGTTAAATCAGCTATTTATTTCAAGTAGTGTGCCCATAAACCAGCTTTTGCTAACGCAATTACGTTTTGTAAAGGAGATTTAACACCTAAACTTTGTTAATAAATACAATAAAAATTGAGCTAAGATACGCTATGACTCTCCAAGAACTTGAAAATCAAATCCTGGCACTACTTCCAAAAGAAAAAGCGGCAATTATCCAAAGCCTAACTCAAACCATCAACATCGGGGCAAAAGGTATCACGAAAACACCCGGTATTTGTGGTGGAGAAGCTTGTATTGCTGGAACTCGGATTGCAATTTGGCTATTAGTTGAAGCACGTCGCTTGGGAATTACTGAAGTCCAACTTTTGCAAGATTATCCTCATATTGGCGCAGCTGATTTAGTTAATGCTTGGATATATGCAGATGCTTATCCTGAAGAGATTGAAGCTGCAATTCGTGCTAATGAGGTTGCTTAAATCATGGCGCGTTTATACGCTGATGAGATGTTCCCACGTAAAGTTAGTGAACTGTTAAGAACAATGGGACATGATGTTTTAACTGTACAGGAAGCTGGTAACGCAAATTTAGGTATTCCAGATGATGAAGTGTTAGCCTTTGCAATCGCCGAGAATCGAACTGTAATAACACTAAATCGTCAAGATTTTATCAAACTGCATAGAAGCTCACCTAAACACTTAGGTATTATTGTTTGTACAAATGATACTGATAGGTTTCGAATGGCAACTCGAATTAATGAAGCAATTAATCAAGACGAACCATTGACAGGTAATTTGATTCGCGTTGTCCGCCCTACCAGTTGAAAATAATTGAAGCTCGTCTTCAATTTGTTTTGGGCTTCTCAAACAAAACTCCCACTATTTCCGGTAAAATCAAGTCTGAGGATTGTGGAATTGGGAGAAACTTGGGGTGCCTACACTTGGCGTTAACATTGACCACATCGCCACCATCCGGCAAGCACGGCGGACGGTGGAACCAGATCCAGTAGCGGCGGCGGTGCTGGCAGAATTAGCGGGTGCTGATGGAATTACGGTGCATCTGCGCGAAGATCGGCGGCATATCCAAGATAGAGATGTGCGGATATTGCGGCAAACAGTGCGATCGCATCTTAATTTAGAAATGGCCGCAACAGAAGAAATGCTAGCGATCGCTCTCGATATCAAACCAGATTACGTGACTTTAGTCCCCGAAAAACGCGAAGAAGTGACCACAGAAGGCGGACTAGATATTATCGGTCAAATTGCTAGAATAGGTGAGATAGTCGACAAATTGCAAAGTGCTAACATTCCAGTTAGTTTATTTATCGATGCAGAACCAGCACAGATTGAAGCATCTGTCAAGGTGCAGGCACAGTTTATCGAATTGCACACCGGACAATACGCTGAGGCTAAAGATGAAACACATCGCCACCGAGAATTAGCCATATTAGCTAAAGGTTGTGAACAAGCGATTCAAGCTGGATTGCGAGTCAACGCTGGTCACGGACTCACCTACTGGAACGTCTATCCTGTGGCTGCGCTTCCAGGCATGGAAGAACTGAACATAGGTCATACCATCATCAGTCGGGCAGCACTAGTAGGTATAGAAAGGGCAGTCCGCGAAATGAAGCAAGCTATAACAGGGGACAGGTGACAGGGGATAGGGAATAGGGCAATAAATTGTAACCTGTAAGCCATAACCTATAACCTAGAGGGATTGTCTACTGCGAAATCTAGAAATTGGGATCAAATCTTCTCTTCAGCAAAAACTTCTATGAGCGCAACAGAGTCTAACAAACTGCCACTTTGGGTACAAGATAGAGATAAGGTGATAGCAGAAAGCACTGATGTCGAGTGGCGCTATCAGACACCGCCTGATTATTCTCGTTCCAAAGAGAATCTTGCCCAAGAAAGTATCCACAATCACCTTGAAGGTACACTAGAAGCGATCGTGCAAAACTTGGTACGAACCTTTGAGATGGAGGTATCTTTCAAAGCTAACCCGCAACAGTGGTTATCTATTGTCAATGAACAGTTTCGCGTCAGTACCAACGGCGGAGTAGAGTATACCGCAGCAGATTTATCCGCCCAAGGTACTTACAACTTATTTATGCCTGATTCAGAGCATTACAAAGCTTCAGAAGAAACCTTTGAATCATCCGCAAAAGTCTTCCACACAACATTTCCTCAAGGATTTCCTTGGGAAGTGCTGGAAGTTTACTCAGGGCCACCAAATGTCACATTCAAATGGCGGCATTGGGGACATTTTAACGGAGAATACAAAGGCCATGCGCCTACTGGAGAGACAGTAGAAATTATTGGCATGAGCATTGCCAAAGTTACCGATGACTTAAAGGTTATTTCCTTAGAACATTACTTCGACAATAATCTGTTCTTGGAAAAGCTAACATCTGGTGGCAAACAGACAAATGACCAAAAGTCAGCAAGTGCTTGTCCGTTCAGTTCTTGGTTCAAGAAATCCCGTAAGAGTTAGTTCATAAGGGTACAGAATGTAGTACTGTGCCCTTACATGATTCACTTAACAACCAAAGGATGAAAATGCAAACATACCATTACGTTTTGGCTAGTCAACGCTTTCTTCTCCAAGAAGAACCCACACACGAAGTTATCAAAGAACGCACTCGTCACTACCACGAACAAGAAAAACAAATAGATTTTTGGTTGGTTGAGCAACCAGCTTTCTTGGAAGCGCCTGAATTTGCACAAATCAAGGCAAAGTGTCCGCAACCATCAGTAGCAATTATTTCTACAAATCCCCAATTTATTACTTGGTTAAAACTGCGTTTAGAGTACGTCATTACTGGAGAATTTCAGGCTCCTTCTGAAACAATACCAGATGCTTTGGCATCGCTTGCTACCGTATCTTAAGGAATTGAACAGAAACGTTGAGCGCAGTCCCCACCTAAAAATACTATAAAAGTATCTACATTTTAGGTGGGGTTAGCGAAACCAGTATAAACATTGATTGGGTATGGGGTTTTGCTAAATCATAAATAGTTCTTCTCCCCCATTCCCAATTCATTTTCTTTGGTAAGAACAAAATATATTTTGTAACAGCCCTTCTATTCACATACTGAAGTAGCTAGGTTTTAAGCTTTTTTCTTATAAAATCTTCTAGGACACCTTGATTTACATAATCTAACTTTTGTGCATAGATTTCAGACTTTACCAAGTGTTTTAGGATTAGCGATCGCAGGGTTGATTGGTGGCATGAGTTCTGTTTTTGCTCAACAAGCCATTCCTGCTTGTCAACCACCGACTTCGGGCGAGTATCTTTTATTAGTAGTTAGTCCCACAGCAAATAATCAAAAGCAGTTGCGTAGCGCCTTACCACCTGAGCTAAAGACCATTACCTGCAAATATCTCAACGAAACTGTAACGCGGATAGGGGGCTTTAAAAAAATTGATGATGCCAATCGATGGGCAAGGTATGTAAGTAATATTGTTGGCTTGTCTGCCATCATTACCACTAGACCGACAACGGCAGATGTGCAGCCACCACAACAAGCACCACAACAAGCACCACAACAGGCACAACGACTGCAACAGCCACCTCAGCAAACAGCTAACTATAATCCTCAAGCATTAGGAGAGGGTTATGCAGTGTTGGTAGATTATTACAACCGTCCTGAACTAGCAAATAACGTACAGCAAGTAGTAGGAGGTAACGTAGGTTTTGTTTCTTATGGACAACGCCCTTACTTGCTAGCGGTTTATACCACGAACCAAACTGAAGCGTACAACACATTGCAGAAGCTGAACAATGGTGGTTTTGTTGCCAGCATAGTAGATAGTCGCAAGGTGATTCTGCTACGCTCAACTGTGCGGCTGTAGCAATATTAAGTTTTTAGAATACTGATGCGATCTACCAATTTGGTAATTTGTCAATTGACAAATTACGATTCGTGAAGTGTAAAGCCCCCGTGTTTCTAACCGGGGGATATAAGCGAACAGGATAAATAAATTTATCCGTATCTTACATAAGATTGTAAGATAGATTTATGGCAAAGCTATCATTAACACTAAAACTACCTTTTTACCGACTAAATCAAATTAAAGCACTTGAATTTGAACGTATGACAATGGTTAATACTCAAGTTGCTAACGATTTGCTGTTGGTCGATACAAAAGAACGGAAAAAGTTAACTAGTTCTGCTTTTCGTCATGTAGAAATTGGATCAGCTTGGATTAATCAAACAATCCGCAACACTAATGCTAAGACAAAAGTAAAGCATTTTAAGCGGATGTGGTTAGAGGTCAATAACCAAAACTTTGAAATATCCAAGCAAGGCGAATTCTACACCATTGCTTTTAACTTATTAAGAGGACGGAAAGGGCGAATGCCTCTTGATGTTCATTCAGCCTCCCATACAGATACTTTAAATAAGGCTATTTCTGGAGCAGCTAAACTTGGTTCGCTAAAGTTATGCAAATCTAAAAAAGGCGTTTGGTATGCACTTATATCTGTGTCGATGGATGTTCCCGATGCAGGTGAAGTTAAAGGTTGGATTGGAGTAGATAGAGGACAAAACAATATTGCTGTTGCGGCACTACCAAAAGGGTTTGGTAAGTTTTGGAGGGGCGGTCAAGTTAAGCAGTTGAGACGACAATTTCAACGAACTCGCCGCCAACTTCAAAGCTCCAAACAATTTAAGGAAGTGAAGCGATTAGAGCAACGTGAAAGACGTATTATGACACATATTAATCATGTCATTTCAAAGCAATTAGTACAGTTTGCTCTTGATTTTGGAATGGGATTGCGGTTTGAAGATTTATCAGGATGCCGAAAGACAATGAAACAAAATAAGAAAACAAAGTCTGACGCTGCTAATAACCGCGATACATGGGCGTTTTATCAACTTGAACTGTTTTGTAGATACAAAGCAATCAAAGTAGGTGTACCCATTGAATCTGTGCCAGCACCATATACCAGTAAATCCGACCATCGTAATGGTGTGTTGGGTGTACGCAATGGTGATTGGTTTAGAGGATTTGATGGATATAGATGCAACGCTGACTGGAATGCTAGTCAAAATATAGGTCAGTGGATAGGTTTTTCATGCCCTCTGGATCTTAAGGAAGCTGTATCTGCAATGAGTACAGTTGATATAGAGGGTGGGGTCGATGACAGTCCCTTAACTAGTGTTGCGTCTAAGCAGGTGGATTTATCCCCTGCTTAGACAACCGCTAGAATCGCCGTCAATTTATTGCGGCGAGTGTCAACAGGTCTCAATTAAAAATAGTTGTTCAAACAAGGATTTATTGCCCTAGTTTAAATAAGCAAAGCTAGCTAACCAACAGATAGTTATACCCAAAGCCGATCCAGCTATTACCTGAACTGGTGTATGTCCCAGTAATTCTTTCAGACGGTCTTGGCTAAAGTCTGGTTTTTCATGAAATAATTCATCAATCATTTGATTGAGAATACGAGCTTGCTTACCAGCTGCTTGGCGAACTCCGGCTGCATCATACATAACGATGATCGCAAAAACCATCGCAAGGGCAAAATCAGGAGATGCCCAACCAAGTGTTTGTCCTACACCAGCCGCTAAAGCTGTAACTAAAGCTGAATGGGCACTGGGCATACCTCCGGTTGTCACCAAAACACGGATATTCAGTTTGCGATTTTTAACGATCTCGACTACGAGCTTTAATGCTTGAGCAATTAAACAAGCGACCAGAGCAACCAGCAGCACCCGGTTGTCTAAAATGTTGCCTATGTCCCGCATGGTATTTTGGTTAGGTTAGTAAATATTAGCAGCAGTTGTTGGTTGAGGAAACATTTAAATTCAACCCAAAATCCAAAATTAACCTAGTACATCAGGGTGGAAACAGATCAATTATTCAAAATTGCCTAAAAGCTAATCAAATTAAGCTTTTTGAATTTTGAATTTTGAATTCTGCTGGACGGTGGTAGTCAGTATGATGTAAATAAACCACCCACTCCCAATCCATGAAACCCTTGCGGTGTAAAGATATAAAGTTACACAAAGCGTTGCTAGTTATTGCGACTAGTAATAAAATGAGCGATCGCTTGGAGTGGCTTGGCTCTGTCCCCAAATGGTTCTAATTCCGCACAAGCTACTTTAACTAGCTCTTGGGCTTTTAAGCGCGATTCTTCAAGTCCCCAAAGGCTAGGATAGGTCACTTTCTTCGCTTGTTGATCTTTACCAGCCGTTTTACCTAATTGCTCTTTTGTAGAAGTGATATCCAAAATATCATCGATGATTTGGAATGCTAGCCCAATATTTTCAGCATAACGGGTTAGTCGCTGAACATCTTCAGTTGATGCCCCAGCGATGATCCCGCCACAAACTACGCAAGCTTCTAAAAGGGCGGATGTTTTGTGTCTATGAATAAAATTTAGCGTTTCTAGAGAAATATCTGATTTTCCTTCACACTCTAAATCGACAACTTGACCACCGACCAAACCAGCTGCCCCCAGCGCCCGACCAAGACGAACAATTACCTGCAAGGTTAGCTCTCTGTTAACGCTTTGGGGAGTTTTAAGGGCAACTAACTCAAAAGCGAGTGCTAATAAGCCGTCCCCAGCCAAAATCGCCACATCTTCGCCATAGACTTTATGATTTGTCAGCTTTCCGCGACGGTAATCGTCATTATCCATTGCTGGAAGGTCGTCATGAATCAAAGACATTGTGTGGATCATCTCCACAGCACAAGCCGTTGGCATAGCCATTTCGATAGTGCCACCCATCATTTCACAGGTAGCAAGGCAAAGAATGGGACGTACACGCTTGCCGCCAGCTAATAACGAATAGCGCATCGCCTCATAAATCTTTTCTGGATAAATGATGGGGATAGCCTGATCTAAAGCAGTATCACAAAGCTTTTGTCGCTCTTTGAGATAGGCTGCTAAGTTAAATGTGGCTTCCTCTGGTGGTGTCTTTTGAACGTTATCAGTTGCTACCATTCTTCAATTCCTGACACTTTGGGATTTTTGTCTTATACGTCACAATTTTAAGGTGCTGTGGGGCTGAAAAAATGAAGAGTTCGGAATTAGGAGTTTGGAGTTGAGACGCGATTAATCACGTCTGTACAAAAGTTAGGAGTAGAGACGCGATTTATCTCGTCTCTACAGGAGTTAGGATTAATAATTCTTAACTCATTACTCATTACTCATTACTCATTACTCATTACTCATTACTCGTTACTCATTACTCGTTACTCATTACTCATTACTCATCACTCTCTTTCATTTTCTTGCTGCTCTGGAATAACTGGTGAATGTATTTTGCAACAATATGGCGACAGTCATAGGGCCAACACCACCAGGAACGGGGGTAATAAATCCTGCTACACCAGCAGTGGATTCAAAGTCAACATCGCCAATTAAGCGACTTTTGCCAGCATCAATGACGCGATTCATTCCCACATCTACCACAACAGCACCTGGTTTTACCATATCAGCAGTAATTAGTCCGGGACGGCCTGCTGCTGCAATTAGAATATCAGCATTTCGGGTGATGGTTTTGAGGTCATGCGATCGCGAGTGAGCGATCGTGACTGTAGCATCAGCTTCTAATAGCATCAACGCCATAGGTTTACCCACCAAAATACTGCGTCCCACCACTACTGCCTGTTTTCCCTGCAAAGGAATCTCATAAGCCTGTAAAAGCCGCATCACACCATCCGGGGTGCAGCTACGTAAACCAGTTTCCCCCCGTACTAATCGCCCCAAATTGACTGGGTGCAATCCATCAGCATCTTTATCGGGATCAATTTGATGTAGCAAAGTCACAGCATCCAAGTGGTTAGGTAAGGGCAACTGCACCAGAATGCCATCAACCCGTTCATCGTCGTTTAGTGCAGCAATAACCTCTTCTAACTCTCCAAGGGTCGTTTCGGCAGGAAAATGCTTACCAAAAGAGGCGATGCCAACTTTAGCGCAGGCTTTTTCTTTATTGCGGACATAAGCGGCTGACGCTGGGTTATCGCCAACCATTAACACTGCTAAACCAGGGGGTCGTCCAATATTTGGTTGTAATTGTGTAATAGCTACAGAAAGGTCTTGCTGAATTTTCGCAGCTAAAGCTTTACCATCAAGGAGTTTGGCAGTTTTTGTTTCCATGAAAATTCCCAACTATAATTAATTCGTTTTTTGTCCAAAGTCTGAAATAGAAATATCAATTATTGACTTTTAACTATTATTGTGTATTTGTTGATGTCGTAGCGTTTCTCTCAGAGTAAAACCATAATGTTTATTTTCTCAGATCAACGGCTTTATCTGAAGAATAAAGAGTTGAGAGCGTGTTTCTAAAACCGTAGAGAATATCATAGATGGGAACTGACCTAATGGAACTGGCGACAAAGCAAGCAGTGAAGCAAAAATTTGCTCAATCGGTGGCTTTCATGCAACAAACAAGAAATTTTTCCCTTTCGTTCTTGTACGGGTATAGTATTGTTCCCTACCGCCTGGGGTTAGTTTTTTTATTGGCGGTAGGACTTAGTAGTTGTGGTAGTTTAACCTCGTCTGGCTTGAATGGGAGTAATTTTAAAATTGGTACTAATGTCACCCCAATTCGAGAAATTAAGCCAGGACAAGACAATCAGGCTACAGTTTACATTCAAGGTCAGGTGGAAAACCAAGCTCCTTTAATGAAGCAATGGGCTTATCAAATTAGTGACTCGACTGGCAAAATTTGGGTTGTCACCAATCAAAAGAATCTGGCTAAGGGAGCGCAGGTCGTGATTAAAGGTAAAATTCGCTACCGAAGTATCCCTTTAGCTGGTAAAGAATTAGGAGAAGTGTATCTAGAAGAAGAGTAATTAGCAATTAAAAATTAATATATGAACAATCAACCGGTGCATGTAGCGATCGCAATTCTCTATCAAAAAAACCAGTTTCTCATGCAACTACGCGATAACATCCCCGGTATTCTCTACCCTGGCTACTGGGCACTATTTGGCGGTCATATCGAACCCGGTGAAACGCCTGATGTCGCAGTAAAGCGAGAAATTTTAGAAGAAATCGGCTACGATTTACCACCTTTTGTAGAATTTGGCTGTTATCCCGACGGAAGAGTTGTCCGTCATGTCTTTCATGCACCTCTCTTAGTGGAATTAAATCAACTGGTTTTGAATGAAGGCTGGGATATGGGATTATTAACCCCAGAAGATATTCACCAAGGTAACTGTTATTCGCAAAATGCTGGGGAAGTAAGACCTTTGGGAAATATGCATCGGCGAATTATGTTGGATTTTATGGAGAGAAGTAAATCTTAATGGGAATGGGGAATGGGGAATGGGGAATGGGGAATGGGGAATGGGGAATGGGGAATGGGGAATTAGGAAAGACTTGTTTCAAGTTCTCACCTCTTGTCCCCCTGCTCCCTGCCCCCTGCCCCCTGCCCCCTGCTCCCT
>NZ_JAYGHE010000004.1:29761-32751 GCF_034931145.1 Nostoc sp. UHCC 0252
CTCCCTGCTCCCTGCTCCCTGCCCCCTACTCCCTGCTCCCTGCCCCCTGCCCCCTGCCCCCCGCTTCTCCCCCACTCCCGCTCCCTAGAAGCCAAAATAAAGTTATAACTCTTGTGGAGTCATCACTAATGCAATCAGCAAACAAACTGCCGCGATGGTTAACTATAGGATTGGCGTTTCCGATTATTATTCTCAACGGTTGGCTATTGCTTCAAGTTGTGCAGTATTTCCAACCCTTGATCAGTATTATTGCCGCCGCCATCCTACTGGCTTTTGTGTTGAACTATCCAATCCAGTTTTTGCAAGAACAAGGGGTAAAACGTAACCTAGCGATCGCAGGAGTCTTGCTTTTTACTCTAGTGATTTTAGTAGCTTTAGGCGTTACCTTGGTTCCCCTAATTATCCAACAGCTTGTTGAGCTAGCCAATATTTTGCCCAGTTGGATTGATTCTGGTACTCAGCAGCTACAAACTTTCCAAGATTGGGCGTTAAGTCAACAACAGCTTCCCATTAATTTAAGTGGTTTATTTACCCAAGTTCTTGAGCGATTATCTAACCAACTTCAGTCTTTCACTGGTAGAATTCTTGGTTTTGCTGTCGATACCATCGGTATTGTTTTAAACGTGTTGCTGGCGGTAGTGTTGACTATCTATCTCATATTAAACGGCGAGCGTCTTTGGGACGGAGTATTTCAATGGTTTCCCAATAACATTGGGTTAAGATTGCGGGAATTATTGCGAGAGGATTTTCACAATTACTTTATTGGTCAAGCAACATTGGGAGCCGTATTAGGGGTAACAATTACATTGGTGTTTTTGGCGTTGCAAGTTCCCTTAGCTTTACTTTTTGGCATCGGAATTGGTTTGTTTTCTCTCTTTCCTTTTGGTACGGGAGTAGGTATTGCTATAGTAAGCCTTTTAGTGGCATTGCAAAACTTTTGGTTAGGAGTTGAAGTTTTAGGTGTAGCTGTTGCAATCGACCAAGTTAACTCTAATTTTATTGCACCTCGAATTTTGGGTAACTTGACTGGTTTAAATCCCGTCTGGGTGGTGATTTCTTTGCTATTGGGCGCAAAGTTAGGAGGAGTGCTAGGTTTGTTAATTGCGATTCCCATTGCCAGTTTTATCAAAGACACAACAGATAGCTGGCGGGCTGGAGAGTTTAATAAGATAGATGATATCGTGTCAGAACCTGTTACTGTCAAAAGTGAAGCAGGAGCTTATAGTTAAAATTCAATACTCAAATAAGTCCTTAATAATTTTAAGCAACTTACGCCTAGCGTTTTGTAATAAAGGCGAACCTTACAAATTATATTCGTAGGTAACTGCTATGCTCCGATTACAAAGGCGATCGCTGTTTGTCGTTCAAGCGATCGCCCTCAACTGGAATCTAAGCAGCACAAAAAATTGGGGCAGGTGACAAACCCGCCCCAGTATCTGATATTCTGCGTCCAACAGCTGTTGCTACAGGCTTTAAGCTATCAACTAAACGCACCATATCTTCTAAAGAGAGTGCTTGACGGGCATCAGAAACAGATTTTTCTGGTTCTGGATGACATTCAATAATTAATCCATCTGCACCGCAAGCGATCGCAGCCCTAGCCACAGGCGCTACCAACTCTCGCTTCCCGACAGCATGGGAAGGATCTACAATCACAGGCAGGTGAGTTATTTGCTTGAGTGCTGCTACAGCCCCTAAATCTAGGACATTACGAGTGTAATCATCAAAGCTGCGGATACCTCTTTCGCACAACACCACATCGGGATTCCCGTGGCTAAGAATATATTCAGCAGCCATGACGAATTCTTCAATAGTCGCTGCTAAACCACGTTTGAGCAGTATTGGCTTACCAGCTTGTCCTAAAGCTTTGAGTAAGTCGAAGTTTTGCATATTGCGGCTACCAATCTGAAGCATATCAGCGTGGGCGGCGACAACTTCGATTTGGGAAATTGACATCACCTCAGTGATCACTGGCATCAGGTAATGCGATCGCACTCTTGCCAAAATCCTCAATCCATCTTCACCCATACCTTGGAAAGCGTAGGGAGACGTGCGGGGCTTGTAGACACCGCCACGCAATCCCTGTACAGATGCAGTAGATAGCTTTTGAGCGACTATCTCCATTTGTTCTAAGCTTTCAACAGTGCAGGGGCCGCCAATAATTACTAGTTCTTCGCCCCCAAAGGCGACTTTTTCGGAAATTTTAACGATTGTCTGATGATTCGGATGAGATTGTGCGGCAAGTTTGGCATTAATCATGATGTAATTCTCCTGAAAATTAAGTATTGGGCACTATTTTGCAATCACAAAAAAGCCCGGAACCTTTAGAAGAGTTCCGGGCGCGTTCTGATTCATCAACATGACGCTACTTACCCGGAACTTACTCTGGGCCAAAAGTAAAAGCTATAAAACCAGTTACTCAAATAAGTCATGATGATGAAATTCTCCTTAAAACAACAAAAACCGCAGAGTTTCGCTCTGCGGTTCACCGGGTGGTTTCCATTAGGAAACTTAATTCACTCCCGGTGAACCACCCTAAACCAAAAATAAAAGTAGGAATTTGAGTTAAGCATTTGTGGGGCTTTTGCTGGAAAATTTAATAGATATACCTGTTTAAGGTAACATAACAGGAAGAGTAGGCGGTGTCAAGACCTCAACAAACTATAAAAAAGCGATAGACTCAGTATAAATGTAGGAGTAAAAATCAGCGTTGTAGGTACAATAATCTGCCTTAAGCTGCTTCGCATCTATACAAATTGTCCTTAAGACAGATGTACTTTTTAAAATAATTTATATTTATTTGGTCTTTCCAGCGAATGTGTAACTTCCAAAAATATATACAGCAGTTTGCTTTTTAAGTGAGATACAAAATGCAAAGCTCACACATCTCACACATCAGACATTAATAATAAAATTTCTATTTCCTGCCCCCTGCCCCCTGCTCCCTGCCTCCTGCCCCCTGCTCCCTGCCCCCTGCTCCCTGCCCCCTG
>NZ_JAYGHE010000004.1:32785-223640 GCF_034931145.1 Nostoc sp. UHCC 0252
TGCCCCCTGCCCCCTGCCTCCAAACCCATAGCCTTGTACTTCATGCAAAAAAACTGCTCTAATTCTCCTGACTTGTCACCTCACCTTGCGAAAGCTGATTGCAGACAATTAGCGATCGCAATACATTATCGTTACCCAAGTCCTCATTAACCAGATCAACTTTTTAGGATTATCAGTTCCATTATGCCCAGTTCCAAAATCTTAGCCCAATCTTTCGACTATTATGGAGTTTATCCCTGCCCAGTCTGTCGGATAGGTAAGATTTCTCACATGCCATTGATGGAAGCGATGGCTTGTGACTTTTGCCAAGAGATTTTTACAGTCAATTTAGAACTACAGCAAATCAAGATGCCTTCTAGACAACCACCGTTAATTTGGCGTTGGAGTGGTTTTAGTTGGACTGAAGGCCAGTTGGAAGGTGTAGAGTTAGGTTGGGGTTATGGAATAGCAGCAGCAGTTTTTGTAATTCTTCCCACTACTCTGATTGGCATAGTAGCTTACTATTTCCCTGCTGATATTAAGGAACCTATTACCTGGATGCCATATATTTGGACGATATTAACTTTCCTATCACATTTATCAATTATTGTTTGGATTGTTATTGAAATTTATCAGATTCCAGTTGCAGCATATTTAAGAGCGATCGCTCGATGGAGAAATCGGGAGATGGGAAGATGAAGAAACAGGGGAGTGGTAAAAGATGCAGCGAATACATGGCTTCATCACTCATAATTAAGTTGATTGTCCACCAAAATATCGTATGAGCGATCTGGAGCGGTACTATAGAGTTTTGGAATTAGAGCCTGGGGCAACACTTGAGGAAGTGAACCAGGCTTACAAAGATTTAGTCTTTGTTTGGCATCCCGATCGCATTCCCAAAGAAAATCTCCGTTTACAGCAGAAAGCACAAGACAAGCTGAAAGCCATAAATGAAGCTCGTGAAAAGTTGCGTTCTCTAAAAACCAAACATCAAACCACATCTCAAACCAAACATCAAACCACATCTTATTCACCTTCACCCTCACCTCAATACCAAACACCATCTCAACCAACCCAGCCACCACCGAAGCAAAACTCAGACTTGAGTGGCAAAGACTATAGTCGGGCAAATTTGAGCAACAAAGATTTATCTGGCAGAAATCTGAGTTATGCCAACTTGAGCGGCGCTAATCTCAGCGACACTTTTATGCACAAAGTCAACCTCAGAGGGGCGAATTTATCTGAAGCAAATTTATTTCGGGCAAACCTCCTTTTAGCGGATCTTAGGGAGGCGAATTTACGTGGTGCTAATTTAATTGGTGCGGATCTCAGTGGAACCGACTTACGAGGAGCCGACTTAACAGGAGCGCGGATTCGTTCTGGTGAGCGCCTTTTGGTTAAATTAATTGGTGCTAACTTAGCTGGGGCAATTATGCCTGATGGGGAAATTTATCAATAACCGATGTTGCACTACGACACATCAGGTAGCACAGGTGTGCTACCTAATTTTTTGAGTATAAGTACCAATACATTTCAGAGAACACCAAAACACTTGTAGAGACGGCGATTTATCGCGTCTCGAAAACCAAAAATTTCTGCCAATAGCCCTTAACTGAACCCTATTAGTATGGGTACTTAGATTGACATGCACAAGTAATACTGTGCCATTGCTTTGCGGCTAAATAATTAATTGCGATCGCCTAGTCAGTTCTACGGGAACACAATAGAAAATATTTAGTCATTAAGCAAGTACAGATTCAATATCTAAGGCTTGACTAAGAAGTTAGAAGTCAAAAACTAGAATTAATTCGCGCAAAAAATATCGCTAATTGTAGATTGCTAAATATTTTATTTAGTGAGGAAAAATTTTGTCTTTTATTTAGCAATCATACATCAATTAGATATTTTTCTGAATAACACTACTGAATTTATTTTAGAGACTTCTATAAATAATTCAGTTAAATTCTAGTTGCCTAAAATTCAATACGCAGATGTAGATTCGGTAGGTTAAATAGCTAACTTTTCGGTAGTTTTGAGATATGAAAAATTACTTTAATAGTCTATTTTTCGACTTTCTGAGCTAATTAGTCCAGTTTGCAAATTTATACTTGCCCTATTAATGCGTTAATTATTTCACCGGAAATAAGTTGATTAGGAATTCTTTATCCATATCAGGAAGGCAGAAAAGGTTATAAGTTATACATGGGTTTTATTTCCAGCTTCAAATATAGTTGATACTGATTTTTTTAACGATCAGTTTTCCGAAATCAGCCGCAACCAATTTGGAACTAACATTATCCAAAATACTCAAAACAGGTGAGTTATGAATAACCAAAATCTCAAGACAACATCTATCAACTCTATCAAAGCTTTTTTGGCTGCAACAACACTAATAACAGCTTCTGTCGGCCCTGCGTTTGCTAACGACAAAGTGGAAATTATCAGTGCAAAATATGGTGGTAATGGCTGCCCTGAAGGATCTGCTAGTGTAAGTGTCAGTCCCGATGGTCAAGAGTTAAGTATTCTATTTGATAAGTTTATAGCTTTAGGGAATCAAGCAGAAGAAAGACGCAAAAACTGTAACTTAAGTATTCCGATCAAAGTCCCCCAAGGCTTTCAAATTTCCCTATACGATGCCGATTATCGGGGTTATGTTGCTCCTGCTACAACTGGCAGACTAAGGTCAGAGTACTTTTTTGCTGGTCAGCGTGGCCCCGTTTTTTCTCGGACATTTAACGGCGAAAGTGATTACAACGTCCGCGATCAATTAGTTACTGTGGGTGATGTTTGGTCACGCTGTGGTGACAGTGTAAATATGCGGGTGAATGCTGCGATGACCGCCAGTGGTAAAGGAATGGCAACTGTTGACTCCTTCGACCTAGCCCATCGCGGGTTAGTTTATCACATCAAATATCGCCAGTGTCGTTAAGTCTTTTCAAAGCGAGAGCAACAAACTCTTAGGTTCAAAAAAATCTAAGCCTCGTAGGGGCAATTCATGAATTGTCCCTACATTTCATACATAATTGATGCGTAATACCAATTTTAAAAAACAATACGACAAATAGACCTTTGTAGAGACGCGATGCATCGCATCTAGGTCATAAGTATTATGTCCCGGCGAATAGAATTCACGGCTATACATACAAAACCCACCTCCGTGGGTTTCAAACTCCTACAGTCTGCACAGGCGGACTTGCTTTGTGTAGCCGCGATTGATATCGACTTTATACGATGGTAATTACGAATTACGAATTATTACAACCTAACTGTAAAATTAAATATGATACTTTAAGACTTTTAAGCTCTGTGAACTTTTTTATCGGTTGTGCTGTTTGGGCATATAAAAGTTGGGTGGGCGAACTCTATCCTCAAGGTACTCGCGCTACCGATTTTCTCCATCTTTACAGTCGTCGCTTCACTACTGTAGAAGGTAACACCACTTTTTATGCAGTGCCTAACCAAGAAACTGTAACCCGTTGGGCTGCCGAAACACCAGCAGGGTTTGAATTTTGTCTAAAATTACCGCGAGATGTTACCCATCAAGGATTGTTGCAACCTAATATTCCCACCGCTTTAAAATTTCTGGAAGGGATGCGCCCATTAGGTAAACGTCTTGGCCCAATATTTGCCCAGTTACCACCCAGTTATGCACCTGTATTACTTGACGATTTGACCAGTTTTCTGGAGGCTTGGCCGCGCACAGATGCACCCTTAGCCCTGGAAGTTCGCCATCCCGACTGGTTTAGGGAACCTCATACTAGTAATTTGACGGCGCTTTTAGAAAAGTTAGGTGTAGGACGGGTACTGTTAGACTCCCGCCCTATTTACACTGGAGATGATGACCCCCAGTTGCAATCAGAACGGCGTAAACCCAAATTACCGTTGCAATTGAGTGTGACAGCACCTTTTACTATGATTCGATTTATTTCCCATCCAAATTTATCAGTGAATCAGCCGTTTATGGAAGAGTGGGTAAGGCAGATTCAGCACTGGTTACAGACGGGAGTGCGAATTTATTTCTTTGTTCATTGTCCAATAGAAGCGCGATCGCCTAACATAGCGCGTCATTTCCAACAGCTACTAGAACAGAATGATACGCCAGTTCCACCCTTACCTTGGAATAATCTTGAGTATCCCCCTAATCAGCTAAGTTTATGGTCTTGAAGCAGTTACACCAAAGGAGGTTAACATGAGTCGTCTTCTTTATGAAAGTTCAGTCTCATACAAAGGGTATCTCATTATTCCATTCGTTTTTGGAAAAGTTGATAATCACAATATTTATTCGTATAAATTGCTATCTGAAATTGGGCACAAAAGCCAATTTCATAAAGCAGAAAATCCATCAACAATTTATGGATGTAGCATTAGTAACATTGTTGATATTGCTAAAGAACATCTCGATCAAAATTCCGAATTTATTAGCCACAGGGATTGTTTTAAGTCTCGATATGTTTACCGGAACCATTTGATTATCATCTCTCAAGAAGGAGACAAATGCTTTTACGATCATTATCCACCAGAGTTATTAAATAATATTGCAGCACCAAAATTATTTAAATCTGAATATGAATGCCTGAGTTGGATTAAACAAGGGCTTGATGGGCAGCAGATGCGGCAAAGAGCTATTTAAGACTAATTAACGTTATACCAATTTGAAAGAAGAATGTGGCAAATAGACCATTTGTAGAGACGCGATGAATCGCGTCTTTACCCAAGAACGTGTTGCAGTCACTAATTGAATTGGTATTAAATGGGCGGTTAAAAAGCGCATCTACACAGACGAAATCCACGGAGGTGGGTTTCGAACACTCAATTTTTCTTTAGTCCGCGCGGGAAGCCGCAAAGCATCTATGTTTATGTAGCTGCGAATTCCATTGGTTGGGGCTTACTATTGTTTGTGTAAATCCCAATCCGGTTGGGTTGAGGGCTACTGGCAAAATTTTGGGTTTTTGAGACACGATAAATCGCCGTCTGTACAAGTGTTTTGGTCTTATTTGACCTGTATTGGTATAAATTCTGGAGATGCAAAATAATAAATCATATTTTATTTGTAAAACATTAGTTTTAAATACTTTTATCAAATAGTCAAAAGTATCTATCTGCACAAATTAGCTATGAACAATAATTTCATTAACTGGTAACTTATGAGCGCGTAACTTATGACTATTAAAGATTCTAAGGATAATACTATGGTGAGTAAATAAATAATTTGAGATTAGGCAAATAAATCGCTGAGATGTATGTTATGGTTTTTATAGGAATCAAAACAGTGAAAACACAAAAAGACTTCAAGACAATTTTGAGGCAAGCTCAATAAAGTTTTTTTGATCTGGTAAGTCTCCTTCAATTCGCTACATCTTTCTGTAACAAAAATCTAAAACTAGATTGAGTTGGATAGTAGCCTTTGTAACAACTTGAAGTCAATCGAAATTTATCTGGGTATGAGCCAATAAGAGTTGGCTAACCTAGCTAGAGCATTACCCAAGAAAGGCAATTACTCTTGGAGTCTGGGAAGAAAGACTCTTAGTACAGCCTGACAATTTCATAGAAATACAGAATGTTTACGAACTTAGTCTTGCGGAAGCGAATATTTTCAGCCGCAAACTAAGGTGAAGCAGTTGCTGACTTTTGGAACGAAAATTTCCAGCAGAATGGTATCATTCCACAATTTTGAGGAACTTAACCATACTGTCAAAGTTCACGAAGATATTATCTAAGTGAGAGTGTTAGGGATTACCTGTGCAGGCATTATACTGCACCTATAACTACCACTTTGATCCTGGGATTTATCCTGCTGCATCAATCACGAAACAATAAGCGCTATTGAAGTTTTTGGTAATTTGACATCAGCAAAATCAAAGAAGTTGCAGTAACCATTTAGAGTGGATTGCAATGTGGTTGGTTGTGTGGTTCAAGGAACAAATCTGCGTTCATTTGAATTCCTGCTGCAACCACTCTGAGGCTTGAGCAACCATTTGGGATTCTGTTGCTACAACTGACAATGCTGAAGTCAAAGCTTTTAAGGCTTCGTTATGAGGAGATGGAGATTTCTCTATCCCTTGAGCGATATCTGAGGATAAGTAGCTCTACGTCTACGTTTTGTGTGTAAATCTGTTCTGATTTTAACTGTTTTTGTCGGGGTGCAATGTTTAGCGACAAGTTGCTACACGTTAACGCCAATAGGCTTTACTTCCCTACGTTCCAAGAGTGAATATTTTCTATCAAGCTTCCGACCCATCAATTAAATCATTGTAGGAAACACAACCATGACTGACGAAAAGATTAGACAAATAGCTTTCTATGGTAAAGGCGGTATTGGTAAATCTACCACCTCTCAAAACACCCTGGCAGCTATGGCTGAAATGGGTCAACGCATTCTAATTGTCGGTTGCGATCCTAAAGCTGACTCTACCCGTTTGATGCTACACAGTAAAGCTCAAACAAGCGTTTTGCAATTAGCTGCTGAAAGAGGCGCTGTTGAAGATATTGAACTTGAAGAAGTAATGCTGACTGGTTTCCGTGATGTACGTTGCGTGGAGTCTGGTGGCCCTGAACCCGGTGTCGGTTGCGCTGGTCGTGGTATTATCACTGCTATCAACTTCTTAGAAGAAAACGGTGCTTACAAAGATGTTGATTTTGTAAGTTACGACGTTTTGGGTGACGTTGTGTGCGGTGGTTTTGCTATGCCTATCCGTGAAGGCAAGGCACAAGAAATCTACATCGTTACCTCTGGTGAAATGATGGCGATGTATGCAGCTAACAACATCGCTCGTGGTGTTCTTAAATATGCTCATACTGGCGGTGTGCGCTTGGGTGGCTTGATTTGTAACAGCCGTAACGTTGACCGAGAAATCGATTTAATCGAAACCTTGGCAAAACGTTTGAACACCCAAATGATTCACTACGTTCCTCGTGACAACATTGTTCAACACGCAGAATTGCGCCGGATGACTGTTAATGAGTATGCACCTGATAGCAACCAAAGCAACGAATATCGGATTTTGGCTAAAAAGATCATCGACAACGATAAGCTTGCTGTTCCTACCCCTATTGAGATGGAAGAGTTGGAAGAATTGTTGATTGAATTCGGTATTCTCGAAAGTGATGAAAATACTGCAATGCTTGTTGGTAAAAGTGCTACTGAAGCACCTGTCAAGTAGTACTAATTAAATAATGGTTTAGGGTGGGCAATCAGCCCACCTTTTTTGGTTTCACTCCAATTAACGGGACTTAAATAATAATTAAGACCAAATAAGGCCCAAACTGGCTTTATAAGCAGCAAATACGTCACAAGGGTCAACCAATCGAAAAATCGATAAGACATAGCCCTTCTAAAGGCTTCCAAGGCTTCAGTAAAGGTGTTCAAAGGTTTTGCCAAGGTTTCGATTTGTAAGATTGAGTGGTCAATGTCAAAATGAGCATGAAGTGCTTCACAGGTGTTGGTGAGAAAGCGATCGCTGTTGCTCACTGTGCAAACTCATAGTTAATCTCTGCAATCTTTCCCTGGAAATAGAGCCGAGTGCCTTCTGGATGCTCCCATCCCACTTCACCTTCTAAGGGAATAAGCATCCCATTCTGAACTGTATAATCCCAAAACCTACCATTCCAGGGCATGGCAGTCAGCTTGTCATCATCCATTCGATAACGAGCCTCAGCCCGAATAGTAGCGATCGCTCCTTCAGTATTAAACTGAAATACTAGCGAGACAGTGGTTGCACCATCAGTCAGAGTACCACGAGCAGAGGTGTCATCGATTGCTTCCCAGCATACGCCCTGACTGGGTAATAGAGCAGTGGGATACCAAACTGCTTCCGCAAATAACCTTAATAATTCACCTTGATTTAATTCAGGTGTAACGCTCGTTTTCATAACAGTGAAAAGACCGAGTAATGATGCGTGCAAATTGCCTTCTCCTAACAGATATGTATCATGAACAAATGCATTTAGTCCTGGAGCCATTTGGATACGTGCATCCCAATCAAAACCCAAACGTTGAGTAATCACAAGTTGGGTGGCAGTAAATGGACTCCACTTAGCTTCCGTTTCACTCATATTGAACTTTCCTTGCTGAGAGAATTTGACCGCAGCCACGATTGCTTGTCCATCCTTAAGTACTGTCTTGAAAAATCGCTGTACAGGGTCTGGTAAGCCTTCAATTTCTTTTTGATCGTAGATTTGGGGCTTAATTGTCCGCCGTCCATTTGTTAATTTGGCGCGTAATTTATCAGTATCCAACTGCCACCGATAGCCACCATAAATGGCAGCAATTCCCAGGCAGACTATAATAAAAATACCTATAATTGCAATCCATTTTATCCACATAATACTTACCCATATTTGTTAATTCATAGTTTGATAGATGCTGATTGCTTCAATTATCAATAAATGGTATTAGCTAACGTTTCTTGACTGACCCCACGCCCCGCCGAGATTCCCGAACTTGAGGAGAGCCAATATACTCTATTGAACCCACGCCGGATACAGTCGCATCTAACTGCTGAGTGACATTAACCACAGCACTCCCCACGCCGCTATTGCGAACCGTAGCCTGCTTAGTCTTGAAATTCTCACCTTGGAAACTTCCCACCCCGGAAAGATTGAGTTCCAGCACATCAACACTTCCGGCGATCGTCATGCTACCCACCCCATCAAGGGAAATCGACAACTGTTTACCTTGGATATCCTTTACCTCAACACTACCAACACCATCTATATTCAAGCTTTCTAGGCTCTTCACCTCCACAACGAACTCAATGGGCTTGGTGGGATTCATATTGGTATCTTTCATGATGGTGAGATACAGAACATTGTCAGCTACACGACTTTCTAGCAACGGCAGAATGTTATCGTCGGCGGTGATCGTGAGGGACTCTTTTCCCGTCTGCTGTATCGTGATTTTACCTACGGATTTACTAGAAATGGATGAGAATCGACCTACTTCTCTAGATTCGGTCTTAACTATTCCAGAGCCTCTAAGCCCACCCAAACTGAGAGAGCAGCCTGTTAATAGACTCAAAGCTGTTAAACACGCAACCAAACCGTATAGCTTCGATCTCATTGTTTTGCCTGCTATATAAATCCTGATTCGTTCACTTTTCATCCAAAAGATTTCTGGAAAGCTTCTGGCTTAACACGAGGCGATTCTTGTATTTCGTATAAGCAAAGTAACTAGCAATAATCATCAGAAATGCTGGAGCCGCAAGCCATAACCAGAAACCAGGAAGTAACTTAGTTAATAGAAGATGACTATAGGGATTACTACCATTGGGTAACGCCAGCCAGTATGCTGATATTGTTCCTGTAAAGCCGACAATAATTGCAATAAAAGCAGAAACTATTGAGAATTTGTATTTTTTCTGTACAAACAATTTAAAGGAAAACCAATAAAGGGGATTGGCTAACCAGCCAATAGCTGGAATTTGAAGAAAGAATAATCCAAGTAGTCCCCAAATTGTAACTTCAGCCCCCTTCATAACAGAAATAAAACTTGTCTGCTTTGTCTGGTTGTCAACTATATCAAAAGCAAGTGCTGGCAAGCTCAGTGCTATTATGTAGAGCAACAAAGATATTCCCAATAGAACCAAGCGTTTATCAAATAAAAGTGGTTTTTTCATGGGTGCATTTTGATTGCGATAGCTGCGCTCGCCGAAGGCATCGCGTCTTTCTATTAATTCAACATCCTTAACACCAAGATTGCTCTCCCGAAGGATTGTGCAGTAACTCCCGGATATTGGCTTCGATGACCCGATAGCCCACATTACCGTTGAGTTTCTGCCGTCCTTCATTAAAAATCAGGGTGGGGCTGACTGTAACTGTATGCTCTTTAACTAATTCAAAATCCTGGGATAGCTGGGCATAAGCCTCACCGCTATCGATTTGAGCTTCGATAGCTGCGATCGGTAGTTTTAACTCCTCTGCAATTCCAAATTGCACCTTGCGGTCAGAAACATCTGCCAGTTTGGTAAAAAATGCCTCCCGAAATGCCCAGGTTGCTTTTTCAAATACCTGTTGATTTCGCTCTACTAAACCCTTCGTTTCTAGTAGTTGAATTGCATGGAGAAACAAATGACATGATGTGGATGAAAATGGTGTAACGTGAGTCCAAATATCAGGATGAACGGTGATGTGATCGAACTTTTTCGCAACTTCTTGGACATGATCGCTGTATCCTTGCAATCCCCCGCGATCGCGCCATCGGTTTTCCAGTTTTTCACGAGCAACACCAAAGACGGGGACAAAGTGCTGTGCGATCGCAATCTTGTCTTCAAAGGTTGTTTTTAACTCATCCAAACGAATCTGAGCAATATAAGCCCAAACACAGAGAACATCGGAAAAGTAAAAAATACGAATCGGTTCCATATCACTTCATCCTTAGACCCACCAGGGCTTCTTTCCAGTGCGAGGATCAGTTTCCGTCCACGGCGAGATTAAAATGCTGTTATCGATCACTGCAACCTGGACAATCTTAAGCGGTAGAGGAGCCGGGCCACGCATCACCGACCCATCAGGGGCATAGCGAGAACCATGACAGGGACATTGAAACTGCTGATCTAGGGCGTTCCAGGGGAAGGTACAACCAAGGTGAGTGCAGTTATCAACAAGCCCGATATGATCCAGGGTGTGATCTTCTTTGACAATCAGATAAGTGGGTTCTCCTGCCAAACCTGCAACCAGGGCGCGGGTTTCGGGCGGTTCAGCCAGAATTTGCGAGGCGGGGATTTGTTTCCCTAGAATATCTTTAGCAAGAATAGCACCTCCCACTCCTGTTTTTTCTGCTGGAGCAATAAAGAATTTGCCCGCAGGATAGAGCGCAGTACCCGCAGTGGCAGCAATAGTTGCTCCGGTAATAAAGTTAAGTAGCTGCCGCCGTGATAGGGATGGACTTTCGATTGGAATACTATTGTCCATTATGGATCTCCTTAAAAGTTGATGATTAAAGTTGATTGTTGATCTGGCTGGTATGAATTCCCATGAGGCGATAAAGACCGCAAAATCCTACTAAAGCTGTCACCAGCAATACGCTACCTGCAACGACAAGACCAATACCCAATCCTGTACTGCTGTAAGGGAAAAGTCCTAGATAAAATAACGCCGAAGCCAACAACAAACGGATCAGGCGATCTAACGAACCAACATTCGTTTTCATAACTGTAATCTCCAATATTGAATGGGCTACAAAACCCTTGAAAAAATCTTTAATGGGCTGCAAAACCCTTAGAAATCCCTTGGTGCAATTATGCAAGAAGCAACTATCAAGGGATTGCATTTTTTTATCTTCTCTTTCATTATAACCTCTAAATAGCTGGGAATTTTTAATGTCAATATTCATATATTTTTATGACAATTCATACAGTTTATCCAGTATTAAAACATGATTTCAAACAACAGGATGTCATACTTTTTTTGTGATTAATTCTCTATAGCTAATTTGGAAATACCTGTTATGAGTTCAGAAACTTTAGCGGCTCTCAAGCCCTACCTCAGTTTTTTTCACCCTGTTACTATGTGGATCTTGCTGGTCGTTGCGCTCTATGCCATGTACCTGGGTGTGCAAGTCAGACGGACGAGGCTGGCAGATGGCGATATCAAAAAAGAAATGGTCAAAGGTCGATTCGCCATCCGCCATCACCAAATTGGCTCTATCCTCTTGGCATTGATGGTAATGGGTGCGATCGGGGGAATCATTGTTACCTACCTCAATAATGGCAAGATTGTGATTGCCCCCCATTTGTTTGCTGGCTTAGGGATGGTGGGGTTGATTTCCACTTCTGCGGCGCTGGTTCCCTTTATGCAAAAGCATGACTGGGTTCGCAGCGTCCACGTTTCGCTAAACCTGATTCTGTTGGGATTGTTTGGCTGGCAAGCTGTGACAGGGGTGCAAATTGTACAAAAGATTGTTACCCAAATGATGAAGAATAGTGCAGCGTGAGAAAGTTCTATCGGATATCGGTATAAATCTTTATCAATCTACTATCACACTGAGTTAAAACACCTGCGAGTGCTACCCACGTTAGGATAAATTTATGAAGTTTAAAAAGTCAATCCAAAATCTACTGCTCGGAATTGTTTTATTGTTCTGTTTCTTTTTAAGCATTCAACAAAACTTGATGGCATCGGAAATTTCCACCTCATCAGACTTAATGGTTGAAACCGCTATTCAGTCAGATCAGAAAGGATTTCCTAAATTGGAATCAGCCGTAGATCAGTATCTCATGTCAATACCATCGGGATATTACACGATCGCTAAGGTTGAAGACTTAAAAAGTTTGATGGCAAACCGTCAGCCGTTATTAGTTGATGTGCGAGAGCCATCAGAGTATCGGTCTGGTCATATCCCTGGCGCAACCAATATTCCGCTCCGAACGCTAGCTCGTAATTTAAGTAAGATTCCCAGCGATCGCCCTGTGGTGATGTACTGTTCTACTGGCTATCGTTCTTCTATGGGAGTGATGACGTTGCATCTGCTTAATTATGATAATGTCCAGGGTTTTCCACCTAGCTTTGCAGGTTGGAAAGCTTCAGGGGAGGCGATCGCCAAGTGAAGAGAGGCAAATCCGATCGGGACATAATTACTCAACCTTAATAAATCCATGCCGATTAGCTAACAAGTTCCTTAATTAATTCTGCAACAGACATCATACATTCGGCGCGTCCAGCATTACTGCCGGCAAAAACTAGACCGTTTTCCACATCACCACGAGCAGCTTTATCTAATGCCTGAATAATACAATAGGTTTCTTGATGATCTCGGCATTGGCAAACCTCTAAGCAGTTAGCGATACAGCGTTTTTCTAAATCTGGAGAATGAGCGATCGCTTTTTTCACAAAACTATTTTTTAATGCCCTTCCCGGCATTCCCACGGGAGAAGGGACAATTACCACATCTTCGGGACTGGCATGAAGATGAAACTCTTTATAATTAATATCTGCATCACATTCATCGGTGGTAATAAAGCGAGTCCCCATTTGTACCCCTTTCGCACCCAAAGCCAACATCCGATCAATATCAGCACGGTTCCAAACTCCACCTGCTGCAATCACGGGAATATCTTTACCCACTTCCGAACGCAGATATTCTACCAATTCTGGAATTACTTGCTCTGCATTTAAGGCAACATTACCTAATTCTTGGTATTTTGCACCCAAATGACCCCCTGCTGTATTCGGATTCTCCACCACAAAGGCATCAGGTAAACGTCCATAATTACGTTCCCACTTCCGGCAAATCACCTTAGCAGCGCGGGTACTGGAAACAATCGGCACTAATGCCACATCTGGATAGCTCTCTGTATATTCCGGTAGATGCAATGGTAAGCCAGCACCAGAAATTACTAAATTCACACCATGTTCCACTGCTGTACGTACCAGAGTTTCATTATCTCGCGCTACCACCATCGAGTTAATCCCAATCACCCCATTTGGACTGATTTGACGAGCTTTCTGGAGTTCATCAATTAATGCCAAGCGATTTGCTTCAAATAACTGATGTTTTCGCTGTTTAAGCGCAAAATAAGGAGAATTAAGTCCTAATCCTACGGCGGATACAATACCAATCCCACCTGCATTAGCCACAGCCCCAGCCAGATTCGCGCCAGAAATTCTGATTCCCATTCCCCCTTGAATAATCGGGTAGCGGGCAATATGTTTACCAATAAGTAGCGATGGAAGTGTTGTCATATTTGATTTTTAAGTTCTTAACTATAAATACCGATTTTCGGCGCTCAGAATTTATCAAAACAGAATTCAGGAGTCAGGAGCCAGAATTCAGAATGAATTTTGAATTTAGCGGATGAATCAAGGGCGTTTTTGCACCCCCACTAAATCGAAGATTTAGTGGTCTTCAATCAGTGGCGGGTCTGAATCCCCCACTGATAGCGAAGCGTTAGCGAGTCATCGAGCGTCTTGATTCTGACTCCTGAATTCTGACTTCTGAATTCTTCTTTAAATTCCCGTCTAGCTTCCGGGGTAGGAATCTGTTCAAATTCATGCATTGCAGTGCCGCGATCGCTTGGTAAATTCATTGCCGAACGCGCAATCTTTCTCAATGCTTGCCCACCCGATAAATCTCCCATATAGCGAGTATAGGCATGAGCAATCAGTAACTCCGGTTGTGTGTTGGCAACTTCATGAATACGGTTAACATATATCTGTCCTGCTGGAGAGGGAACAATCTGCGATCGCCAATTTTCACCGTAATAAAAGGCTAAATCTTTCTCTAAACTTGCCTGACGATGCAGTTCGGGAAAATATATCATCCCAATGATCGGATGATGTTGATACCACTCTAGTTGTTCTTCTAAAGCACTGTAAACAAAGTAGAGATCCGCCAACAACTTCCGAAAATAGCTTTTTTCTACTACACCTTTGAGAAAGCATTTCATAAATGCAGTGTTTTCCGTCATTGTGTGAGAATGTTTAGTGCCTTCTCGCAAGCGAACATCTAAATGGCTGCTCATGATGAATACCTTGTTGCTAAAAATGTTGTTATTTTTGGACAAAAGTCACATTCGTCCAATCGTGGGGCTGGAGAAAAATTTCGGTGAGCCGTGCTTCGGGTGTACCTGGTTCTGGCTCATAGCAATATTCCCAGCGTGCTAGAGGTGGTAGAGACATTAGTATGGATTCTGTTCTCCCATTGGTTTGCAGACCAAAAACCGTTCCCCGGTCATAGACCAGATTAAACTCTGCGTAACGACCCCGACGGTACAGTTGAAACTGACGTTGGCGATCGCCATACTCTATTCCCTGTCGCCGTTCTACAATGGGCAAATAGGCGGGTAAAAATGCTTGACCGCAAGACTGGACAAAGGCAAAGATATCTTCCCAGTTCCGAGATACCGTTCCTACTTGCTGACTGTAGAGTGCTGCGGGACTATCTGTTTGAGAACCAACATAAAGCTGGCCACTAGCATCCTGATAATCAAAGAAGATGCCGCCAATACCCCGTTGTTCTTGGCGATGCTTCAAGTAGAAGTATTCATCACACCAGAGTTTAAAGGCTGGGTAATATTCTGGATGGTGGACATCACAGGCATTTTTGAGAGTCTGATGAAAGTGAATTGCATCCTCGGCAAAGGGGTAGTATGGAGTTAAATCAGCCCCACCACCAAACCACCAAATTGGGCCTGCCTCAAAGTAGCGATAGTTAAGATGTACTGTTGGTACATAAGGATTACGAGGATGTAATACCATTGAGGTTCCCGTAGCAAAAAACTCATGTCCAGCTGCTTCTGGACGTTGAGCCAAAATTGCCGGCGGGAGGCTATTTCCCCAAACTGCGGAAAAGTTTACACCACCCTGTTCAAATACCCGCCCTTCCCGAATTACGCGAGTACGCCCTTCTCCGCCTTCTGCTCGCTCCCAGTGGTCTTGTTGAAAGCGTGCTTTTCCATCAAGCTGCTCTAAGGCTGTGCAAATTTCATCCTGTAAGTTCTGCATGAATTGCTGCGATCGCTCCCGTGAATCCTGGGGTATTGTGTTGATGGATGATGCCAGCAATGTTGTATAGTTTCTAGATTCTTGCAGAGAATTATCCCAATGACGACCCATTTTAAAACCTCTGAAACTTTCAGTGAGTGCAAATAAACTCGTTATATAACCATATAGCGATGAAGAAGTTTTGGATAGAGAAGTTTCAAAACTTAATATATTATCTAAATCCAAGTCCTCAAATGCTCTTTGTTTGTACTTTAGTGCTTAGTCCTATTTGTACACGGTGCATTCTCTCATTTATTGAAGGGTTGTAAAGAGGTCTAGACAAATAACCATATCTGTTTTAGCTTAATGACTATATAGTTATTTATTCTGTTACCGCATTACAGATGGTTAATACTCTACCAAAGCCAGAAATTAAAACCCCCAGCAAAGAAACTGTACTTACGCCTCGGTTTTACACTACAGATTTTGAAACCGCAGCCAACCTGGATTTATCTGCCCAGGAAACTCAGTTGCAGGCGATGTTAGCAGAAATGCGGACAGACTACAACCGCCACCATTTTGTGCGTGATGAAGCGTTTGAGCAGTCTTGGGAACACATTGAGGGTGAAGCAAGGCAGGCATTTATTGAGTATTTGGAACGTTCTTGCATTTCTGAGTTTTCCGGTTTCTTGCTATTCAAGGAATTATCCCGCAAGCTAAAAAATCGTAGTCCAGTGCTAGCGGAAATATTTCAACTGATGGCGCGTGATGAAGCCCGCCATGCCGGATTTCTCAACAAAGCAATGGGCGATTTTAAACTCTCCCTTGATTTAGCGACTGTTACTAAAACGCGCACCTATACGTTTTTCCCCATTGAGTGGGTACTTTACACCGTTTACCTCTCAGAAAAAATCGGCTACTGGCGTTACATTATTATTTTCAGACATCTAGAAAAGCATCCAGAAAACCAGTTTTACCCGATCTTCCGCTACTTTGAGAGTTGGTGTCAGGACGAAAATCGCCACGGAGATATATTCAAAGCATTATTGCGTTCTCAACCGCAACTATGGAACACCTGGAAATCTAGGCTGTGGAGTCGCTTTTTCTTGCTATCGGTATTTGCTACCCACACCCTGACAGTTCATGAACGTTCCGGGTTCTACAAATCATTGGGACTTGATGCCACAGAATTTGATTTCCAAGTTGTCCGCAACACCAATGAAACTGCGGGACGGGCTTTTCCGGTGATGTTGAATACTGAACATCCCAAATTTTTCCCACGGCTGCAACGCTGTGCAGGTTATAACTTGAAAATTGCAGAGATTGAGGACAGTTCTGCGCCCAAGGTTGTGAAGGTGATTCGCAAACTACCTTTGATTGCGGCAATTGCTTGGAATCTGCTGTTAGTTTATCTCATCAAACCCATTGATACTGAGGCTTTACGGGGAACCGTGCGTTAGCTATTAAGTAATAAGCATTAGGGACTTCCAAAAAATAAATTATCCCAAATTATTTCTAGTAGGGGCGCGATATCTTGCGCCCCTACTACGTTTGCTGACTTGTTGAGCGATCGCTTATCCCGCATTTCTCACAAGCTGCTTTGCGTATAAGTAATAAGTAATGAGTAATAAGTAATAAGTTAAGAATTTTACTCATTACTCCTTACTCACTACTCATTACTCCTCCATTCGAGGTGTGGTGAGAAATCCGGGTTATGGATTTGTACCCTTGGTAGCTTAATTCATCCCGCAACTATGCAATCCCATATATTTCCTCACAAATTCCTCACATTTTTAGT
Source organism: Nostoc sp. UHCC 0252 (assembly GCF_034931145.1). Lineage (NCBI taxonomy): Bacteria > Bacillati > Cyanobacteriota > Cyanophyceae > Nostocales > Nostocaceae > Nostoc > Nostoc sp. UHCC 0252. The sequence goes on from NZ_JAYGHE010000004.1 coordinate 49,980, forward strand.
TAAAAATACTTGTCAGTAAAGCTCGAACTGAAATTCCTATGGAATGTCACAAATGTAGATCACACAGTCAATCGTGTAAAAAACAATCATACAAGTTGCCATTCTTTCGCAAAAGTCAGCAATTTTTAACAAAGGAAGTTTCCTCAAATCCCCCAATTGCTCTGGTAGGAATGCCCAATGTTGGTAAGAGTGTATTGTTTAATGCCCTGACCGGAATTTATGTCACAGTTTCCAATTATCCAGGTACGACTGTAGAAGTCAGTCGGGGAGTGGCGCAGATTGGTACACAAACCATAATGGTAATTGACACACCAGGAATGTATTCACTGCTGCCAATCAGTGAAGAAGAAAAAGTTGCCAGAGATTTATTGTTAACAGAACCGGTCACAGCCGTGATTCATGTAGTAGATGCCAAGAACTTGGGACGAATGCTGCCTCTCACCTTTCAACTGATCGAGGCTGGACTACCTGTTTTACTTGCCGTCAATATCATGGATGAAGCGCGTCGTTGGGGAATAACTGTACAACCAGATGCGTTGGAGATGGAGTTAGGGATTCCAGTAGTCTGCATGGCGGCAGCTTTAAATCAAGGTTTAGACGAATTACGACACAGAATTACTCCATTCTTGCCGAAGCAGCCAGTCATGATCCCAGTGTAAGTATTTGAATGAGGCAAGGGCATGATTAGCCAAGTTACTTATCCAGAACCAATTGAAATTGCGATCGCCCAGCTAGAATCTTGGGGACAAACATTAGGCGATCGCTATTTATTTAGAAACTACTCACTTTCACCCCGCAGTCTGGCTCTGTTACTTTTGCAGAAAGACCCGACGTTATGGCAGACTTTGGAACAGGATCGAGAACAGTGTAGTTATCTAGAGATATTGATTACTGTTACTCAGAACCAATTAAAACAGCCGATTGGATTAGCGATCGCTAATACTCGTCAAAGTCGGGCTACTGCTATAGAAAGAGCAGTTGTGCATGAAACCAAACAGACTCGATCTTCACTTGCAGAAACACTCCACCAACTTACAGTCAACCCGATTACCGGATTTCCTATTCTTGTAGTCATCCTTTACTACGGAGTTTACAAATTTGTCGGTGAATTTGGCGCAGGGGAACTCGTCGATCGCATCGAAACGTTTTTTGAGGGACAAATCAACCCAGTCGTCAATTACCTCACTGCTCAAGTCATTCCCTGGAAAGCGATACAAGACCTCATTGCTAATGACTACGGCATTATCACCTTGGGTATTCGTTATGCTACAGCCATTGTTTTACCCGTAGTTGCTACCTACTTCTTGATGTTCTCATTTTTGGAAGATAGCGGCTATCTTCCTCGTCTATCTTTAATGCTCGATCGCTTATTCAAATCCGTTGGCTTATCAGGTAGAGCAGTGATTCCGATGGTATTGGGCTTAGGATGCGACACGATGGCAACAATTGTGACTCGCACCCTAGAAACTAAACGCGAACGGTTAATTGCCACATTCTTACTATCCCTCGTTATTCCCTGTGCAGCACAGTGGGGTGTAATTGTGGGACTATTGGCACAAAAACCCGCCGCCTTGCTTTTTTGGGGAGGCTTTATCACCCTTATCTTCTTAGTCGTTGGCTATCTCACAGCCAAATTTCTACCTGGTACTTCCGGCAGTTTTTACATGGAGGTTCCCCCTTTACGTCTCCCCAAATTGCGGAACATACTAACCAAAACCTGGGTGCGGATGAAGTGGTATTTTGTGGAAATCTTGCCTTTGTTTATATGGGCATCGGTTTTGATTTGGGTAGGACGGTTAACCGGATTATTTGACTTAATTATTCGGGCAATTGAACCTCTAACCTTGGCTTTGGGAATGCCGAAACAAGCAGCACCGATATTTCTCTATGGCTTCTTCCGACGAGATTATGGTGCAGCCGGACTGTTTGATTTACAGCAACAGGGAAGCCTGACGGGTAATCAGTTGGTGGTGGCTGCTATTGTCTTGACTTTGTTCTTACCCTGCATCGCCCAATTGCAAATCCTAATTAAGGAACAGGGAAGTAAAATCACTCTGGCAATAGTAATGTTTGTTTTTCCCTTCGCCTTCCTCATGGGATATATCGTCAACCACGGTTTAATTTTATTCGGAGTGAACTTTTAGTGTGAACGCTTTATCAACAGTCAAAATTGGTCAACCGCAAACAGTAGTGAGTTTAGAAACTCAAGATCATGCAGTGTTACAAAAACTCATGGCATTCGGCATTTTACCTGGAAGCAATTTGGTGCTGGAACAACGTTTTCCTTCTTATATCATCACAGTTGGGAGAACCCGCGCTGCCTTAGATCGGGAAACAGCACAAAGTATTTTTGTGGAATCGCGCTGAGTAATTTGTAATTGATTCCCAATGCCTGGAAAACTCTACAACCAAGCATGAACATCAATCTTTTCTCTTCTCTAGTTTCGATTTTCAAGACATTATTCCGAATTATCTTTGTCACAAATTAAAAAGGAGTCAGAAAGATGCTATCAGCAGCCATCATTGAACGATTGAACGAGCAAATCAACCTGGAAATGTATTCTTCACATCTTTATCTACAAATGAGTTCTTGGTGTGCCTACAAAGCTTTGGAAGGATGTGCTACCTTTTTGAGTCAACACGCAGATGAAGAGATGATGCACATGCGTCGCTTGCTCAATTATTTACATGAAACAGGTTCGCTAGCTGTGATAACTGGAATGCAGGCTCCACCTAGTGATTTTTCTTCTCTGAAGGAACTATTTGAACAAATCTATGAACATGAACAGTGTATCACTCACAAGATTAATGATTTGGTACATTTAGCAAATACGGAACCCGACTATTCCACCCTTCAGTTTCTCCAGTGGTACGTTGCTGAACAACATCAAGAAGAGTTTCTGTTCAAAGGGATTCTTGATAAAATTAATTTAATCGGGACAGAAGGACAGGGTATCTTTTTTATTGATCGAGAAATTTCCAATTTAACAGCCACGAAGGGAGTTCCAAAAAATCAAACAATCAAAGAATAAAGCATCTCGTAACGAGGGATAGCAGCTTGCTAGAGAGACTTAACGGGAATCAGGTGGATTAAAACATCTGGTGAAATTAAATACGCGTTATCTAGAATCCTTGTAGAGACGTAGCATTGCTACATCTCTACATTCATTTTTGGAGATGTCTAATACGGTTCGGTTAACATATTTATTCCTTTAATGCATATTTAGTATTTATTATCAATGCGTAAATCCTAAAAATTTGCACACAATATTTTACTTATACTTATCAACAAACTCAATCATGAACTGTACCATCGGGCATGATTGCTCCCTGAAAATCAACGTTAGTGAGAATAGCTCCGGTTAAATCTGCTCCTTGCAGATTAGCGTTTCGCAGAATCGCACCATTGAGGTCTGCATAGCTCAAGTCTGCTCTTTGCAAACTGGCTCCACTAAGATCCGTTGCCAAATTTCCCCACTGGATGCTTCGACTTAGGTCTGCCCGACATAACTTCGCTCCATCTAAGTTGGTATGATGCATACAAGCCGCTCTCAGGTCAGCGTAGCTCAAGTCTGCCCCAGTTAAAACCGCATATCCCAAATCTGTGCGTTGATTGGAACTAGGACGTAAGTCTGCTTGAATTAGTAGAGAACCAGAGAGTTTTGTACCATTTAAATTAGCACCACATAAACTAGCTTTGATTAAGTTGGCTTCATCTAGGCGTGCCTGAACCAGCTTTGCACCAGTCAAATCAGCTTCACGAAGAATGGCGCGATACAAGTCTGCTTCACTTAAGTCTATTCCCCAGAGAATCGCTTCACTCATGTTTGCCTCTCGCAAACATGCTTGGTTGAAGTTGGCTTTACCAAGTCGTGTCTGACGTAAATCGGCATTGCTAAAATCTGCACCTCTGAGGTCTGCATTCGTTAATTCTGCTTCTTGCAGATTCAGTCTTGGGAAGCTCCTTTCTCCAGCAGCATAAGATTTGAGAATTTCATTTATATCCATGTTAGAAATTTTAAGTTCAGGAGAGGGTTTTTCAGGCGATCGCTGTGTAATTCTTCATACGGAGTTTTGGGATGCAATCTGCAATTAAATTAAGTATAGGTGCTTGTTTCTGGGTCAAAGATTTGTCGAAATAACATCATGGCTAACTCCAAATAAAAATGTTTGATTAATCAATAGCATAACTATACAGTAATATAGTGTCCACACTGGAGTTAGTTTTTTGTGGCAGTTGCGATCGCCTACGATGGGCGCTTTGTGCGATCGCTTCCATCGGGGCATAGCCCATCGCCAAACAATGATTCTTCCCTAATAAAAACACCGTTTTGAGAAAAAAAGCAACCCGAAGCATTTTTTACTTGGGCTGCCTATACTGTTTTTGAGGAATTACAACGAACTGAAATTTAGAATTAATTAACCGTGAATAGCAGGAGCAACCAAAGCTACAGATTGAATATCTCCAGCAGCTAAATCTAAGGGGAAATTGTGAACGTTGCGTTCGTGCATTGTTTCCATTCCCAAGTTAGCGCGGTTTAAAACATCAGCCCAAGTATTAATTACACGACCTTGAGCATCAAGAACAGAGTTATTAAAGTTCAAACCATTGAGGTTAAAGGCGAAAGAAGATACAGCTAAGGCAGCACACCAGATACCAATTACTGGCCAAGCACCCAAGAAGAAGTGTAAAGCACGACTATTGTTAAAAGATGCGTATTGAAAGATTAATCTGCCGAAATAACCGTGAGCCGCAACAATATTATAAGTTTCTTCTTCTTGACCGAATTTGTAACCGTAGTTTTGGGATTCAATTTCAGAGGTTTCCCGAACTAAAGACGAAGTGACTAGAGAACCGTGCATGGCAGCGAATAAAGCACCACCAAAGACACCAACTACTCCCAGCATGTGTAATGGGTGCATGAGAACGTTGTGTTCCGCTTGCAGTACAAACATGAAGTTGAAAGTACCACTAATCCCTAAAGGCAAACCATCAGAAAAGGAACCTTGACCCACAGAGTAGACTAATAGTACCGCAGTGGCAGCAGCAACAGGTGCGCTGTAGGCGATAGAAATCCAAGGACGCATCCCTAAGCGGTAAGATAATTCCCACTGCCGACCCATGTAGCAGAAAATACCAATCAGAAAGTGGAAAATAATCAACTGGTAAGGGCCGCCATTATATAACCACTCATCTAAGCTAGCCGCTTCCCAAATGGGGTAAAAGTGCAAACCAATAGCATTGGAAGTAGGCACAACCGCAGCAGTAATGATGTTATTGCCATAGAGTAAAGCACCAGCGACAGGTTCCCGAATACCATCTATATCTACAGGTGGTGCGGCAATGAAAGCGATGATGAAACTTATGGTTGCTGTTAATAGTGTGGGAATCATCAGTACGCCAAACCAACCAATGTACATACGGTTGTCGGTACTGGTAATCCAATTGCAGAATTTCTCCCAAAGATTGTTACTACTTTGGCGTTGTTGCAGAGAAATAGTCATAATTTTTAATTCCGAGGTTAATCGTTGTTCAAGGCAAGTTAACCTTATGCTTTATATAACCATATAGTTATATATATTGTCAAGCAAATTTTCGTCTTGTTTTAAAGTTATTTTGATAGACAGTGAGTTTGAGGGGTGACAAACGGGCTGTAATCTAGGCTGGGCTTTCACTTTAATGACTGCTGAAAAGATGAGAATTAATTTTAGGGAACTCCAAAAAATAAGTTCTCCCAATTTCTGGACTTAATACGACTATTCCTCCCCCCTGCTCTTTTTCCTCTTGTTGACCCTGATTCAGCCTGCTTTTCCAAAAGTGATTACTGCTTATAGCGAGAACATACTTGTACCCTCTGCGGGAAAACAAAAGCAGGAACAGAGTCATGTTTTAGAAAAATTTAACAACTAATTAATTAAATTACTAGTTAGTAATATAGTAGAGTAGTAAGTAATGTTTCCTGAATCAAAACATTAACCAAGGCACTCAACACCTATCCTGAAACTAAGAGGTATAAAATCATGACAGAGAGTCTTCCTTTAGAAAGTCCCTCAATGTCGAGGCGACAATTGCTCAACTTTCTCACAGGTGCAGTTGTTGTCACTACAGCCAGCAGCCTACTGTATCCTGCGGCTAAATTCTTTGTTGCCCCCACAGAAGCGGGTGAAGATGGTTCTATCCTCGCTAAGGATATTAACGGAAATCTCATTCCTGCTAACCAGATTTTGGCTGAACCCCCTGGTACTCGTGCTTTAGTCGCAGGTTTGGGAGCAGAACCTACTTACCTAACAATACAGTCAGATGACACCCTACACCCTTGGGGAATTGTCGATAACTGCACCCATTTGGGTTGTACCTTTCCTTGGAATCCCAATGACAATCAATTTCAATGTCCTTGTCACGGTTCTCGCTACGATCCTGATGGGAGAGTAGTACGAGGGCCAGCACCTCTTCCCCTCAAGCTTGTTAGTGTTAACTTGGAAGGGGAGTATATCCGAATTTCTCCCTGGACAGAAATTGACCCCCGCACTGGGCAAAAACCTTGGTGGGTTTAGTAGTTTGATTTGATAGCAGGTTGCAATCTGCTATAGCTGGAGTGGCGGCAATTGGGGCTAGAAACTTGTACGGGTAAGTAATAATTTGGGTTTGATCGGGAGTTTTTTAATGACACCACACAGACAAATAACTCCAGACTGGTTAAAACGTCTGTTTGCTTGGGGAATGGCTAAAGCAAATACCGCAGATAACAGTGCCATCAAGTTGCAGGGTTGCAACAGTTATGAAACTATGGCACAACTCAAACAGGCTTTCTTTGCAGATTTAGACGGACGAGTTTTAGAAATTGGGCCGGGAGCAGGGGCAAATCTTTCTTATTATCCCACTGATATCCTTCTTATTGGCATTGAGCCAAATCCTTTTATGCATTCTTATCTCAAGGAGGAAGCCGAACGCTTTGGTTTGCATAATATTGAGTTACGTTTAGGATCGGCGGAAAGGTTAGAGATTGAAGATAACAGCATTGATGTTGTTGTCAGTACCCATGTTCTCTGTTCTGTAACTGACCTTGTAACTACCTTACAAGAAATCAGGCGGGTACTCAAACCTGATGGTCGTTTCTTATTTATCGAACATGTTGCAGCTGAATGCGGTACTTGGACGCGCAGAATTCAAGATGGAATTGAACCAGTCTGGAAGACAATGTTTGACAATTGTCACCCCAACCGTGAAACTGGGGAAATTTTAAAAAATGTTGGTTTTGAAAGCGTTGATTATCAACAGTTTAATCTTTCTTTTCCCATTGTCAGCCCTCATATTGCTGGAGTAGCTAGGAAGAAAACTGTCGAAATAGTTGAATAAGATTAAAAAAGTTTAATTAACACTTGTTGGGAGGAGAGAAGGGAAACTCACTCGAAACTTTTCCTTAGCTTGACTGAGAAAATAGTTATTTTGAGAGGGTGCTAAAGGCTTTAATTTGTTCAAATTCTTTAGCCCGTTTTTGTATTTGGTTGCCGATGCGATCGCAAACTAATTCGCATAATTCAAAAATCACAGGGTCACTGATCGCATAGTAAACGCTAACTCCCTTCTGCTCACGGGACACTAAACCTGCTTGAGTTAATACTTTTAAATGTTTTGAGAGATTCGCTTGTCCTAAACCTGTAGCTTCACCCATTTCGGTAACGTTCATCGGCCCGCTTCTGAGACAACTCAAAATCTGTAAGCGACTGGTTTCAGAGAGTACCTTAAAATACTCTGCAACGGGAGCAAGGATTTCTGAAGTATTTTTTGGAGAAGGGGTCTCTGACATAAGGATTCAATTTCATTTATAATTTATATTACTATATAGTTATAATTATAAATAATTTTCATTATGGTTATACACGTTTCGACCGCACATCGGTGGGAAATGAGAAGTTTTTACTCTCAACCCTTACCTCTGGCTGCAATTTATGTTTTGGGAGAACGTCAGCACTTGTTAGCAGCACCCAGCATAGAAGCAATTATTCCTCAAATTGGGTTAATGCAGCTAATCACCCACAGATATCCCCAATCTTTGCAGTTAGAGCGAGATATGCGATCTCTGACGGAACAATGGCTGAAAACCCTAAGTTTCTTCGTATTGGTGAAAAAGTTCTCAAAGCTAATCAACGTCGAGTTTCCAGAAGGGTAAAAGGTTCAAATAACAGAGGCAAGGCTAGACAGATTTTAGGTAAGCGCCACCTCAAAATAAGTAGGCAACGTAAAGACCATGCTGTGAAATTAGCACGGTGCGTAGTTCAGTCTAACGACTTGATAGCCTACGAAGACTTGAGGATTAAAAATATGGTGAAAAATCATTGTTTAGCTAAGTCTATTAATGACGCATCTTGGTATCAGTTCCGTGTCTGGGTTGAGTACTTTGGTAAAGTATTTAAGCGTGTCACGGTTGCGGTTAATCCGCAATACAGTAGCGCTGTTTGCTCTAGCTGTGGAGTCATTGTCAAGAAAACATTATCCACAAGAACCCATGTCTGTAAATGTGGTTGTGTGATGGATCGTGATGAGAACGCTGCTAGAAACATCCTTAGTCGAGGATTGGGTACAGTAGGGCATACTGGAACCTTTGCGCTAGACGCAAGCAACGCTTGGGGAGATGAAACCGCTACTCTTGTTGGTGCAAACCTGCAAGAGCAAGTTATGTCTTAGATTCAAGAATCCCCGTCGCTTCAGCGCGGGGAGTGTCAACCTTCCCGTAATCTCGAACAAAGTGATATTCGTCCTTATTTGAGTCAACTTAACAGCCCACAAGTAAATCGCATATATTTGGATGAATTGGGTAATATTCGTGAGTTACCTGTGTGGGTAGCATTGATGGTATTAACTACTCTGGAGGATGAGCAAGCAACCCAGGAAGCGAGGTATTTGTTGGCGAGGAATCGCAAACAAGAAACTCAAGTCGGAAATCGCGCCATAATAGAGTTAATCACAACGATAATGGTGTACAAGTTTGATAATAAAAGTCAACGGGAGGTCGAGGAAATGTTAGGAATTACACTTAAGGAAACAAGGGTTTATCGGGAAATTAAGGAAGAAGGAATACAGGAAGGAGAAGAACGAGGAGAACAACGGGGATTACAAAGAGAAAAATCGCTTATCCTCCGTCAACTAACTCGACGGGTGGGGGAATTACCACAGGATATTTGTCAACAGATTGAAACTTTACCTTTAGAACAATTGGAAAATCTTGGTGAAGCCTTGCTTGATTTTACCAGCATGGCTGATTTACAAGCTTGGTTTAACCAAGAAAACATTTAGTACAAGTTTGATAATAAAAGTCAACGAGAGGTCGAGAAAATGTTAGGAATTACACTTAAGGAAACAAGGGTTTATCAGGAAATTAAGGAAGAGGGAATTGATGTAATCGGAACAATCCCAGAAGGAGCATCGTTTCAATCCCTAATAGGGATTTAGACGAATTGCAATGCAAAGTGCTGGAAAAACGGTAAAGGCAATTCACTCGTTTCAATCCCTAATAGGGATTTAGATGAATTGCAATCAGAATGCTTTGGGCAGTATCATCATTGAGGCTGAAGTTTCAATCCCTAATAGGGATTTAGATGAATTGCAATCATAAACACTACTGGCAATATGTAGCTTTTCTGTGGTTGTTTCAATCCCTAATAGGGATTTAGATGAATTGCAATTTGGCTGTATTGTGGTGTCACCGACACGTGCATTAGTTTCAATCCCTAATAGGGATTTAGATGAATTGCAATTTAGAATGCTTGCTACGTATGCAGTGTAGAATGTTTTGTTTCAATCCCTAATAGGGATTTAGATGAATTGCAATTTGAAAAAATGATTGAGGAATGGCTGAATGAGCGCGATGTTTCAATCCCTAATAGGGATTTAGATGAATTGCAATTTGAAGACCCAGGAAAGTAAGAGAAAACGCGCTGTTTCAATCCCTAATAGGGATTTAGATGAATTGCAATTACTCAGTAATGGACGTTCTCACGGGTCGAGCCATGTTTCAATCCCTAATAGGGATTTAGATGAATTGCAATTCAGGCTTACTGTTGTTTGCAAATAATCCCACGTTGTTTCAATCCCTAATAGGGATTTAGATGAATTGCAATCTGTGGCAGTGGCGCGGGTGCTTGCTCCGGTTGCGTTTCAATCCCTAATAGGGATTTAGATGAATTGCAATAATACTTTCACCGTCGTTATGATAAGTGGCGATAAAGTTTCAATCCCTAATAGGGATTTAGATGAATTGCAATGCATTATCACTTGGCGTATGATATACCGTTTTTTTGTTTCAATCCCTAATAGGGATTTAGATGAATTGCAATATTCTGAATTTGAGGGTACAGTCGGACTGTTTCTGCTTCAATCCCTAATAGGGATTTAGATGAATTGCAATATCAGGTACTGGGAGCGATCGCCCCATCACCGCAATCGCTTCAATCCCTAATAGGGATTTAGATGAATTGCAATATTTACCTGCTGAAACTGTCGCCTTGATTGGTGGTAGCTTCTTCAATCCCTAATAGGGATTTAGATGAATTGCAATATTTTAGCTTATCATAAGTACGCGGAGCCTTGCCAGTTTCAATCCCTAATAGGGATTTAGATGAATTGCAATATATGAAAATGTATCATCATTGTCACCATCGCTTAAAAAGTTTCAATCCCTAATAGGGATTTAGATGAATTGCAATATGTTCATTTGCTATTTCTAATTCTTCTTCAGATAGTTTCAATCCCTAATAGGGATTTAGATGAATTGCAATATCTTCATCGGCATTGATGTCTCCATCAGGTAATTTTAGTTTCAATCCCTAATAGGGATTTAGATGAATTGCAATATTTTTCGCTTGTTCTGGTAAGTCACCCACAATTGTGTTTCAATCCCTAATAGGGATTTAGATGAATTGCAATATTTTAGGTCTTCTGAGTTCAGAATCGTAAGTTGTCAGTTTCAATCCCTAATAGGGATTTAGATGAATTGCAATATTCGTTCATCCTTTGGCTGAAACTCCATATCGCGCGTTTCAATCCCTAATAGGGATTTAGATGAATTGCAATATGCTGGATTATTTACTGATGGATTTGAAGCTAAATCACGTTTCAATCCCTAATAGGGATTTAGATGAATTGCAATATGGCTGGAGGCTGAAACCCAAGCTGTATTTAGTTTTCAAGGTGCAGTTGCGCGATTCTTGAGCGATCATAGCATTACAGAATTCGTTTGGAAAGAGTGCCAGGAAAATTTAAAGGCTGAAATCGTGTTTTGATAAGCATTTCAGAGATTGCGCGGATGATGATTAAGCAACTAATGGGTTGAAAGCCTTGCTGGGAATGGGATACAAGCACTTTTTTGAAGCTGGGGAATTTGTACACCTGCCCTTCCGCGCATTTGAGGTACAAAAACTTAATTATATGTGCCAATAGGTGCGGCTCGTGGCAACACTTACAGACAAAGAAGGCTTAGACAGCAAACGAATCTAAATAATACGGTAAACTGATTCATAAATTGTAATATTTTTTGTCGTACTACTGTACTGATAAACAACTATAAAGCTTTGGGCAATTTAAGGTAAAGATGATGAAAGAAATAACACGCCGCAAATTTATCGCAACCACCACTTTGGCGACGGGTTTTGCCTTAGCTGCACAACCTATTTATGCTCAAGTCACTACTACTGATGCCAAGGGGTTGGTAGCTGGTGCGGTGAAAATTCCAGTCAAAGATGGCGAAATTCCTGCTTATAGAGCCGCACCTGCAACTGGTGAAAATTTCCCAATTGTCCTGGTAATTCAAGAAATCTTTGGTGTACACGAGCATATTCAAGATGTTGCTCGTCGTTTTGCTAAGTTGGGATATTTGGCGATCGCACCGGAATTATTTATCCGTGAAGGCGATGTTACTAAGTTAAGTAGTATAGACGAAATTCGCCCAATTGTCGCCAAAGTACCAGATGCCCAGGTGTTATCCGATCTTGATTCCACGGTAAAATGGGCTGTGAAATCAGCTAAAGGAAATGCCGATAAATTAGGAATTACTGGTTTCTGCTGGGGCGGCCGCATTACTTGGTTGTATGCAGCACATAATCCCAAGGTGAAGGCAGGTGTAGCTTGGTACGGGCGACTTGTGGGCGATGCTACTAAACTTCAGCCCCAGTATCCCGTTGATATTGCATCAAAACTGACAGTCCCGGTTCTCGGACTCTACGGCGGCAAAGATACAGGTATTCCTGTTGATACAGTAGAGCAAATGCGCGATCGCTTAAAGTCCAGTAGCAGCAAATCTGAAATCATCGTCTACCCTGATGCACCCCACGCTTTTTTTGCTGATTATCGCCCCTCTTACCGTGAGGCAGAAGCTAAAGAAGGTTGGAAACGTCTTTTGGCTTGGTTTAAGAAATATGGTGTGTCTTAAATCAGAGACGCGTTGAAGAAGAATTCAGAAGTCAGAATTCAGGAGCGGAGCCGGAGACTCCGAAAGCTCCGGTCAGAATCAATCAGTCGGAGATTCAATCCGGTTATTCATCCGCCACCCACACAGAAAACATTGCTAAATTCTGACTCCTGACTCTTGAATTCTATTCGATAAATCAGAGACGCGATAAATCGCCGTCTCTACAAAAGACTGATTATTGTAGAGACGGCGATTCATCGCTTCTCTTGCCTTAACCGAACAGTATTGCGATCGCCTGTTGTTTGTTTATAGTTTCGAAAAACGGATTGAGTCAATTGATCAGTTGCGAAACAGAATTTATGTTTATAATACTGCTCTAAAACTGAAATTGAAGAGAGGAAGAAACTTAAGTCAGCTTTCTGAAAAGATGCTAATGGCGGTTGCTATCAAATACGGTAAAGACAGCCGAGAATATGAAATTGCGGGTAGTGTTCGCAGTAGCGATCGCGCTCGCAAAATTAGATCGATCCATTTGACAAATGTTTTAGAATAAGCATTAAATGAAAAATCTAAAATGGCATAGCATGTTGTGTTATTGCCAAGGCTAACGCACCGTACATCCAGAAATCCTATCTGATTTGTGAAAATTCTCAGTGTCCAGATCCCCGACTTCTTTAAGAAGTCGGGGATCTAACTTTTCACGAATGATTTAGGATTGCTATAGCATCCACTAAAAGCAACTAATGCCGCAAAATAACCAAAAAACTGCTGTCGAATTCCGCGATGTCACCTTTAGCCGCAATCATCGTCCTTTGGTGTCAAATCTTAATTTTACCATCTGCGAAGGGGAAGCACTGGTATTACTTGGACGCAGTGGTAGCGGCAAAACTACAACAATGAAGCTAATTAATCGCCTATTTACACCTACACAAGGCGAAGTTTTATTTGATGGTATTCCCACAATTCAATGGGATGAAATTAAATTGCGGCGAAAAATTGGTTACGTTATTCAAGAAATTGGTTTATTTCCTCATTTCACTGTCGAACGTAATGTGGGTTTAGTTCCGGCTTTGGAAGGTTGGCAATCTAAACAAATAAAAACGCGGGTTTATGAGTTGTTAAAATTAGTGGGTTTGGAACCAGGACAATTTGCAGGGCGTTACCCGCACGAACTTTCGGGCGGACAAAGGCAAAGAGTGGGTGTAGCCAGGGCTTTAGCAGCAGATCCGCCAGTGCTGTTGATGGATGAACCTTTTGGCGCACTTGATCCGATTACGCGCTTAGAACTGCAACAAGAGTTTCGGCGTTTGCAGCAAGAATTAGGCAAAACAGTTGTGTTCGTCACCCACGATATTCAAGAAGCTTTGGTTTTGGCATCGAGAATTGGTTTAATGGATGGCGGAGAATTAGTAGTATTAGGGACAACAGATGAATTTATGCGATCGCAACACCCCGAAAGTCTAGCCTTTCTTCAATGTCTGCGTCCTTTCCAAGACAATTTATGAAAAATTTCTTTCTCGTTAAGTATGCCCCTGAAATTCTTCAGCATACTTTAGAACATTTATTTTTAGTAGGTATCGCTATCGGTATTGCCATATTTATAGGCATTCCTTTAGGCATCCTGATCACACGTAAAACCTCTTTCCGTCAACCAATTCTTGGCATAGCGAATATTTTTCAAACTATTCCTAGTTTGGCGCTTTTTGGCTTACTCATTCCTGTTCCTATAATTGGCGGAATTGGTGCAGTTCCAGCAATTGTGGCTTTGAGTATATATTCTTTGCTGCCGATAATTCGTAACACTTATACAGGTATTACTAGTGTAGATCCTGCGATTCGGGAAGCTGGCAGAGGTATGGGAATGACTGATAGACAATTGTTATTGCAAGTTGAAATTCCCTTGGCAATGGGAGTAATTTTGGCAGGTGTGCGAGTAGCAACGGTAATTGCTATTGGGATTGCAACGATCGCAGCCGCGATTGGTGCTGGTGGTTTAGGAGTCTTTATTTTTAGCGGGATCTCAGTAGTGAATAGTCAGTTAATTTTAGCTGGTGCAGTTCCGGCGGCGGTAATTGCATTACTGGCTGACTTTGCAATTGGCTGGTTGGAAAATAAATTAAAGATTAAAAGTTAACTCTTGAAGGGCACACAAATCAAATTACCCCCCTCAATCCTCCTTTGGAAAGAGGAAAAAAACAAATCTAGTTCCGTAGCCAATGCATCGGGGAGGGTTAGGGTAGGGGAAAACCGATCGCATTTTGGGACTAAACCCAGAACAGCTTGTAGGGCAAAATCTACCTGCGATCGCTGGTGTCCAGATCCCCGACTTCTTTAATGAAGTCGGGGATCTAACTTTTCAGGCTCAAAACGCACAAATACGTCGCACTTCTATGAAATTCAAAAACCCTAGTTTATCCTTGGGTAGATTTTCATAAAATTGTCTTTTACAAAAAAATTATTTATAGCCAAAATGTTTGTGCAATCATGCCCCAAAATTTTGATTGCGATCGCCAATTTGCAGTTTATTATTTGAAATTAACCCATCCAGGACAACTATCTAAAGAGTGAAACTTTTTCTGCAAGTTCCAGCCATTAGTTAGTTGTATAATGTTACCAAAGGATTAATAATACACCATATTACCAAGACAAATTTATTTCCGAAATCTTGCGAAATATCATGATACATTGAGATTGGTGGCATTAACCCTCTTTGGCAATTATAGAGAGATGGCTATTCAAAGCCCATTACCTTATTGCTTGCTTGGGATTTTAAAGATCATAAAATCGCCTACTCGCATTAGTTACCTTTATTGTTGCAACATAGCATAATGCCACAGAAACACCGCTTATCGTTATTATTGGGATGTGCGGTTTTTGAAAAATCAAATAGGAATCCTAGTACTATGTGTGGTGAACATTTGGATAAATGTGATGAGATGTCAGAGCAGCTACTCATAATGTCCAACATTTTAATTTTCCAGAATTAACGGTTGTATTTGGTGGTTCCCATATAGAGATAAACCAAGCAGTCATCTGGATATTTGTATTCACTTAACCTTGCATCCAGCATTTTCCGGTAATCAATTTAACTAAGTATTTCAAAAGGGGATATTTCCATGTCTAGTTTTTCTCGTTGGCCATCAGCAAGGGTTGCTTTAATAGTTTTGGGAATGACAGCTGCGACAATAACTCCGATCGTAATTTCTGCCCCAGCTTCATCTCAAAATACTGTCCCATCTGCGACACCAACCCCAACTTCCACAGTTAACTTATCTGATGTCTCCTCAGATTATTGGGCGCGTCCCTTCATTCAAGCTCTAGCTGACAATAATGTGATTGCTGGCTTTCCTGATGGCAGTTTCAGACCAAACCAAGCTGTAACTCGTGCTGAATTTGCTGCTCTCATTCAAAAAGCTTTCCCTAACCAAAACCGAGTTCGGCAATTAAGTGCAGGTGGATTTAGCGATGTTCCGGCTGGTTATTGGGCGGCTCCTGTAATTCAGTACGCCTACGAAACTGGATTCCTGGCAGGCTATCCTGGGAACGTGTTTAGACCAGGTGAACAAATACCTAGAGTACAAGCGATCGTTGCTTTAACCAGTGGCTTGGGTATAGCTGGTAGCACCGCTGGAACCAGTACTGACCTCAGCACCTACTACACGGATGCCTCAGCTATCCCGGACTATGCTGTTAATAATGTGGTAGCAGCAACACAATCTAATATTGTTGTTAATTATCCAGATGTCAGACAACTCAATCCGCAACAAGCCCTAACTCGTGCAGAAGCTGCGGCATTTTTGTATCAAGCTTTGGCTAGACAGGGACGGGTACAACCCATTGCTAGCAATCTTCCAGCGAATCAATATATTGTCGGTGGAACTACTGGCGGCACTCAAACCGGTAGCGATATTGTTTCTCTTGCTGCATCCAGTAATTCTTTAACAACTCTAACTTCTTTATTAAAGACAGCTGGTTTAACAGATATTCTTCAACAACCTGGCCCTTATACAGTTTTTGCTCCTACCGATCAAGCATTTGCGGCTTTGCCTGCTGCGACATTACAGCAGTTACAGCAGCCAGAAAACAGAGATGCATTGGTTAAGATTTTGACATACCATGTCGTTCCTGGTGCAGTAACTTCTAATCAACTCGTGGCTGGAGAACTGAATACTGCTGAACAAAGACCAGTAAATATTCAAATCGATCGCGCTAACAATCAAATCTCGGTGAATAATGCCAGAGTTATCCAGGCAGATGTCCAAGCTAGCAATGGTGTTATCCATGCAATTAACCAAGTCCTTATCCCGCCCGATGTTAACATCAGTCAGTTAAATCAACCACCAACAGGAACTACAGATGGCACAACGCCTCCTGTTAGACCAGGCAGAACTACTCTTGGTGGCCCTAGCTACATCGGGGGTGGTGGCAACATTGGTTTGAGCGGTAACGACACAGCTTTGGGCGACACCAACTTTTCAGCGTTCAGCAAAATTGGTCTGACACGTAATATCTCAGTCAGACCATCAGTGATCTTTGGGGATGATACATTGTTTATGGTTCCCTTGACTTTGGATTTTACTCCTCGTGCAACAGCTGAAGTAGCTCAACGAACCTTTGCTATAGCTCCTTATGTGGGTGCTGGCGTAGCCATAGAAGCTAATCTCGATACTGATATTGGATTACTGCTAACTGGTGGTGTAGACATTCCTCTCGGTACTCGATTTACCTTAAATGGCGCTGTAAATGCTGCTTTTATGGATGAAACTGATGTAGGGCTACAATTAGGACTTGGCTATAACTTTTAATTGAAGATAGAAGTAGGGGCAATTCACGAATTGCCCCTACTCGGCTGTTGTTTGCGTAATTTATAGCCATTTTCAATCAGGTAAGGCACAAGTATGCAAATAGACCTAACCCCCTAACCCCCTTCCCGAAACGGGAATGGGGAAAAATTCAAAGCCTGAGAGAGGTTTGGAGAGGGGTAAAAATTGTACCTCACGCTTGTCGAGAACCGCTATATAAATAACTAGAAAATAAGTATATTAAGATCGCTTGATAGCTAAAGTCAGTCCATCAGCGATTGGGACAAGGGAGAGTGTAACCCGTTCGTCATGATGTAACTTTTCGTTGAGTGCCCGAATTGATTGGGTGCTTGCATCTTGATTTTGCGGATCGGCAACTTGTCCTGACCATAAAACATTATCAATAGCAATCAATCCACCTGGACGAATTAATTGCAGCGATCGCTCATAATATCCATCATAATTTTCTTTATCAGCATCAATAAAAGCAAAATCGAATGTCCCGGCTTCTCCAGTTGCCAACAATGCATCTAGAGTTTCCAAACCTGGAGCCAGCCGCAGATCGATTTTATCGGCAACTCCAGCTTGCTGCCAATATCGCCTAGCGATCGCAGTAAATTCTTCACTCACATCAGCAGCGATAATCTTACCATCTTCAGGAAGGGCTAGAGCAACTGAGAGTGAACTATAGCCTGTGAACACACCAATTTCTAGGGTTTTCTTAGCTCCAATCATCTGTACCAGTAGCCTCATAAACTGCCCTTGTTCTGGTGAAATCTGCATTGTGCTTCTGGGATGGCTAGCAGTTTCTTGACGCAACTTCAAAAGAATCTCCGGTTCTCGCAGCGAAACGGATAAAAGGTAATTGTAGAGTTGGTTATCAAGACCTAAAGACTGTTTTGGCATGACAGATAGGATAATTAAAAGAATCTACAGCTATACTATCGCCTAAGAGTGGTTTCTTAGGAATCACCAATATACCAATCAAGTTTGATTTTCTGCTCAATAAACTGTTACGCAAATAAGATTGCACATCAACTAGCGCTCTTTTATTACTCTCGTTAAATAAAAATTTATAACCCCTGATTGTTAAGGCTTTGATAAATTTACGAGGTTGGGTTGAAGAACGAAACCCAACACGAAAAATCCTTGATTCTGTTGGGTTTCACTTTGTTCAACCCAACCTACAAATATTTTATTTTTCTAGAGTAATAAAAGAGCGCTAAGGAAGTTGGTCAGTCAGCTAGGGGTTAAGATAGGTTTTATATATAGGAATCTGACTTGATAAATGAAATTATTTGCGTAGGTAGGGAGTAGGGAGTAGTGAATTAACCTTTTCGAGATTACGGAGTTTTTTCAGAAATCAAATAGGAGTCCTATAGGTAACTTGGATTGGGTTGCACCTTAATCAAGCAAAAATATATGACAATTCTCAACGCTCGTAATTTATCCTTAGAAGAAGTTCACCGTCTGTTTGGCTTTCAAAAATATTACAGTGACTCATTTTCTAACTACTTATCTCTGGAACCTCTCACAGAAGCAGAACAGCAGGAACTCAAACAAATTCAGCATGACTTTGATAGATACCTAACAGCAGGTAAAGTTTCTGAAGGTCAAGTAAAGTTTCTTGCAGTTGCTCCTTTATTAAGATTAGCTGGTTTTTATCGCTATCCTATCGAGATTGTTTTGGAGGAAAATATTGCTGATATTGAAGTTGAAGATGAAGATATCAGAATTAAAGGAAGATTTGATATTTTAGCTATTAGTAAAGCTAAACATACAAAACTTCAAAGATATTTTTGGGTACTGTTAATCGAATCTAAAAATAGTCAGATTGATATTTCAACAGGTTTACCTCAGCTACTCACATACTCTTATAAAAATTTAGATAATCAAAAATCAGTTTGGGGATTAACGACTAATGGTAGAAGTTATCAGTTTGTCTATATAGAACAAGGAAATCCCCCTATTTATTATCTGTTACCAGAATTAAATTTAATGGAAAGAGAGCGTTCAAGTCAGTTGCTACAAATTTTAAAAGCAATTTGTCAGCTTTAAAAGCGTTGATGATGAAGGCAACATACAAGCCAAGGTAACAATTTATGACTCAAGCCATACCCAAACTAGTAAGCTTTGAAGATTTTGCAGCTTGGCGGCCCGAAGGCGGAAGATACGAATTACATAATGGTGCGATTATTGAAATGCCCCAACCAACTGGTGAACATGAAGATGTTGTTGGCTTTATTGCTAGAAAACTAACTGTAGAATTTGACCGATTAAATTTACCTTATACAATCCCTAAAACTGCACTGATAAAACCTTTTAATTCAGTATCTGCTTATTCCCCAGATGTGTTGATATTAAATCGTCTTAATTTAGTGAATGAGCCGCTATGGAAAAAAGAATCAACTGTATCATATCCAGCATCAATTCCCTTGGTAGTTGAGGTAGTTAGTACCAATTGGGATGATGACTACTACACAAAACAAGGTAAGTATGAGGGTATTGGAATTCCTGAATACTGGGTTGCAGATTATCTGGGTTTAGGCGCTAAAAAGTTCACTGGCAACCCCAAACAGCCGACTATGTCTATTTATCAATTAATCGATGGTGAATACCAAGTTACTCAATTTAGAGGTACTAATCGCATCGTCTCGCCTACTTTCCCAGAATTGAATTTAACCGCAGAACAGATTTTTCAAGCTGGAGGTTTCCCAAGTAGTTAAAATTATCGAGATAGCTTTTTACAACTTGTCTAATTACGAATTACGAATTAGTACGATCGCAATAAACTTCACCAAAGCTATGATCGGCATTAATCTCAATCACTAGATCGACCACTGTTGCATCTTTTACCAACGGCTTGATGAATAATTCCGGGTGAAGCGATCGCCAAAAATAATTGACAAATTGCTCTATCTCTGCATTACTCATCCCCGATTTACCCGAAGCAATCATCTGCTGTTCTGCCTGTTTGCGCCACTCCAAAGAACAACGGTAATCGGTGGGATATAGCACAATTAAGCTGTCTAATCGCTCCCATAGTGGTAGATAATCTTGGAGGCGAAGATTCATATCACGGGCAAATGCTTTATCTTCATTTGTGAGAATTGGCGGTGGTGCAGTATCAAATACATCTGCGTTAATTGGGCGCACACCCACAAACCAACCTTCAAATAGTACAATATCTACATTCGTGACTATTTCTGGATTAGTGCGATCGCCAGCGCCTCCAAAAGCTGATTTATCAAAGCGGGGAATCATCACTGGGCTTTGCGACTGGCGGATTTTATCTAGTAGATTTAAACCTAAATCTACATCGTGGGTTCCTGGTGGGCCGCGCCAAATTAAGCGGGGATCTTGTTGTGTTAAAAGCAAGCGATCGCTGTAAGTTTTATATAAGTCATCCAAAGATAAACTCACAGTCTGGTATCCCAACTGATTCAGAATTAAGCTGAGAACTTTAGACATTGTAGTTTTACCAGTGCCTTGTCCTCCCAATATTCCTTGAATTAGAGGGCGTTCCAAGTGTTGGCGCTGCGATGCTAGTTTGATCCCTAAAGGCAGCCACAAGTCCCACAAAACTTGTAACATTTCCTTGGGTTCGATTTGGAGGGTAGTTTTGCAGAATTGGCTAAAAGCTGGGAAAACAGATTTTAGTAAATGCGATCGCCTTTCTATGGCTTCATCAATATTTTCCGGCGTGATTCCGAAAGCTTTTGCCCTTAACTTATCTGTTAGCGCCGCAACTCTAGCTTGCTGCTGCCAAGTTTCTCCCAGCCCATCCTTTACTAAAATTTCACCCAACCACCAACTCATAGCTTACCCTCCCCTGCCCCCTGCCCCCTGCCTCTTCTCACGATCCCAACTTAAAGGCTTCGAGAAATAGGCTGTAAATGAAACCAACTTTAAGGAGATTTAGTGAGTCTACCAAGAGCGATCGCCTTCCCAAAAAGCTGCGACTATAAAATATCCTACTGGTAATTTCCGTCAACAGTACTAAAAAAGCAGCTACCACAATATCTAATACACCCTCTTGACCAGCTGTAGTAGAAACTGCGTTTCCCAGAAAAAAACCAAACAAAAAACTAATTATTAGCAACGATAGCCGCCGCCAAGGATTTAAAAACCATTGACTCAAGCGTGTAGCAATGGCATCCAACAAGTTATTGATACGAGTGTTTTGCATCACATAGACTTCTGAGGAAAAGTCAAGATATCTTCAAATATCTCTATATTCAAATAGGATATTTGGTTTTAGTCTCAGCTTATTTGTTAATATTATAGATATATACTGGATATACAGTATTAATTCAAATTTGCATAAGTTATCATCTTTCAGAAAGTACAGTTCCTTAAAAAGGTGCTTATTGTAACGCAAGATGAAATATACATCTTAGATTTATCTAAGGTTTGGCAAAGAACGCCTTGTTGAAGCCGTTGGCGGTTTCAGGAAACTCTTATTTTTTGATACAAATCAAAAGGCTTGGCTAGATATCTGATTTTCTGGTTTTTATCCAAGCCTACGGTCATCACAGAAAGCAAAGGGTGTATGTATCCCTTGTTGAGCAAAGATCAAAAGAACTATTTCTTCCGAATATTTTCTCTTCAAAAAGATATTTATAATACATTCGTATCCCTAATTTTAGAAAAGTCTATATTAGGATACCTTCTATGATTGACTTTTGTGATAATAGGCTACTATTTGGTCAAGCCTAGACAAAATATTTATTTCTAATAACTATCAATCAATATGAAATCTTCAGTATATCGTAACGTCGGTATTACAGCTTCTTGCTTGGGACTGCTTGTTGCGCTGGTGGGATGCTTTGGAGTAAGTGTATCTTTTGAATCCACAAACCCAGATACATCTTTACAAGTGTCAACAGAAACTCAAGACTGGGAGACAACTTCATCTACACCTATTTCATCGGAAAAAGGAGTTACTGCTAATCTATCTACTCAAAGCAATCAAGCAGAACATAATAGTATTAGAGAAAATACTTATCCTGTGTTAGCAGAGCGTGATAAATCAACTAGCAAAGCCAAGGATGAAGGGACTTTGCGGATGAGCAATCAAACCAATCAGCCTGTGCGGTTGGCTTTACTGGCGCGGCAGTCGGTAGCAAAAGGCTCTGGTAGTAAACAGACTCACTATGATCTACCGGCACATTGGGATTTTGCGCCCCAAGAAGGTAGCGAGAAGGGACTGACTTTATCCCTACCTCAGAATAATTTAAAGCTGGAGAAGGGAGATATTTTAGTTGCTTTTGCACAAGATGGTTCCCGTCGTTATTGGGGCCCCTATGTTGTCGGTGAAACTCAATTACCTAAATGGAATTCTCAAAACAAGGAATGGCAACTAGTACTGAGTCCATAGATTAGTAATGCTGAGTACGGAAGCTATTTTTGCAGGGTGGGCATTGTTTACCGTTGGCTCAAACTTTTATTTTGAGATTGTAGGCAGTGTCTACCCTACAGTTGATAAAGTACTGAAGTAGAGGAGAATTGTTGAGTTAAAAACTCCGAAGAACAAAAGATAGATAACCAACGACTATTGAGTAGTGATTGTTGACTATTGACTAATGAGCATGAAATTGAGTGTTAAGCACACTGTTGATCAGTGGTTCAACGAAATAGCAAAGAATCCAGCCCTGAGTGTAACTGTGTCGATCTTGTGGTTGATGGTAGTTGGCTGGATAGCTTTTGGGTGGAATTTGGGCAACATTGGCTTAATTGATGAGACAGAGCCGCTATTTGCCGAAGCTTCTCGCCAGATGTTCGTTACAGGTGATTGGATAACCCCATTTTTCAATGGTGACACTCGTTTCGATAAACCTGCTTTAATTTACTGGTGTCAAGCGATCGCATATCATCTGATTGGCGTAAATGAGTGGGCTGTACGCCTTCCTTCTGCGATCGCAGCATTTGGCTTAACTTGTTTAGGTTTTTACACCGTCCAGTGGTATTTTGCCAAACAAGACCAATTAGAGCAAGTTTCACGTCCTACTCGCCGCTATTTAACATCTTTTATCGCAGCAGCGCTCATCGCATTCAATGGCGAAACCATTATTTGGGCGAGAATCGGTGTCTCTGATATGCTGCTCACCGGATGTATGGCATCAGCTTTGTTATGTTTCTTTCTAGGATATGCAGGGAAGGAAGGAAGCAGGGAGCAGGGGGCAGGGGGCAGGGAGCAGGGAGCAGGGGGCAGGGAGCAGGGGGCAGGGAGCAGGGAGCAGGGAGCAGGGGGCAGGGGGCAGGGGGAAAAATCCCAATTCCCAATTCCCAATTCCCAATTCCCCAATAAATGGTACTTAGCTTGTTATGTGTTAATTGCGGGCGCGATTTTGACTAAAGGCCCAGTGGGAATTGTCTTACCAGGGTTAATTATTTTCGCGTTTTTGCTTTATGTGGGAAGGTTTAGAGAGGTATTGCGAGAAATGCGCCTCTTCATCGGTATACTGATAATTTTAGGTTTATCAGTGCCCTGGTATGCTTTAGTAATTTGGCGCAATGGCTGGAATTATATTAATGCTTTTTTTGGTTATCACAACCTGGAACGGTTTACAGAAGTAGTAAATGGTCATTCAGCACCTTGGTATTTTTACTTTGTAATTGTGCTGTTGGGTTTTGCGCCGTACTCAGTGTATTTACCACTTTCGATAGTAAGATTAAAGTTTTGGCAGCGATCGCACTGGCGATCGCTTGAACGTTTCCAACAATTTGGTTTATTCGCCTGGTTCTGGTTTGCTAGCATCTTTGGATTTTTCAGTGTTGCTGTCACCAAACTTCCTAGTTATGTATTGCCTTTAATGCCAGCAGCAGCCATCCTTGTTACCCTATTGTGGAGCGACTTTTTTCAGGATACAAAAGATAGACAAACAATTGCTGTTTCCTCCTCTCCCACTCCTCCTATTTCCCCCTCTTTTCTCAGAGTCAGTGGTTGGTTGAATGTAATGTTTTTATCAGTTCTGGCAACAGCACTGTTTAACATAACCCAGATATTAGGTACTGATCCAGCTATAAGTAACTTCCATGAACTCATTCAAAAATCCGGTTTACCAGTAATCGCCGGCATGATGTGGCTAATTTGTGCCGTTTTAGTTGCGGGTTTCTTACTGAGTCGCCAATGGAACCACATTATTGGGATTAATTTACTAGGGTTTGCGGCATTTTTAATTTTTGTCTTAACACCTGCTTCGTTTTTTATTGATCGAGAACGTCAACTACCTTTAAGAGAATTATCTGCGATCGTCTTAGAAGCAAAACAGCCAAATGAAGAATTGATCATGCTTGGCTTCAAAAAGCCTAGTGTCGTATTTTACAGCCAAATTCACGTAAATTATTTAAGATTTACCAAAGAGGCTATAGAGCATATTCAAAACCAGGCAGCCAAGGGGCTACAACCTCCTTCACTGCTGCTACTGGCTGAACAGAAAAAGTTTTTACAAATGGACTTACAGCCAGATGATTACAAACATTTATCTACCAAAGGTGCTTATAACTTGGTTCGAGTTCCTTTTAAGAAAAAGAAAAGCGAAAAAATGGACATATCGTAATTGGGAATTGGGAATTGGGAATTGGGGACAAGGCGAAAGACTTGTTGTAATTTCTAAACTTTTGTCCCCTTGTCCCCTTGTCCCCTTGTCCCTCTGCTTCCCCTGCTCCCATTCCCCATTACCATTAACATTTGCCATTGTAACCATTGATAGCTAAGGCTTCATTAATCTGGGTTAAGAGGTCTTCCATTGATATCGATCGCGGTAATATTTGGGTAGCGATCGCATCAACAACAGTTTCTATCGATTCCAAACCATTTTTCTTCTGCTTGTCAACTCCCTTATAAGCTACCGTAGGCTGTAAACTGGTTTCTGGATGATTTAATCGCTGATTTAGTACCAAAATTGGTGGTAATTTGTCAGGCGAATTTCCCAATGTTTTCAAAGCTCTTAGCACATCTTTGTGGATAGCGGATTCTCCTAAACAAACTAGCAGCAAATCAACGCTTTGGTGGCGAATTTGTTGTAACACTTCTGCCCAACAGGGACTCATCGCCGCTTTAAAGCCTGCTGTTTGTAGATACTGAATTAAAGCTTGGAACCACTCAGATCCCCGTTCAGCAGTTTCACTACTAATTGAGCAATTTTTTGCTGTCCGATAACCCTTAGTTGGCTTACGTCTTCCCTGTGGAAAATCACGCAACATTGTCAAATCCACAACCAAGATGTTGGGAGGGCAGCAAATACCAGAAGCAATTTGTAGTACTGATAGTAAGGCATCTGTTTTCTCGATGCGACTGCTGTTGTCTTTGGTAAATGGTGTTAAGTAAGGAAATACAGACAACCCTGGTATTTTAGAAGCTATTAAGGTAGTTGCAACATCGCAAGTAACCAAGGGTACAGCCGCCAAACGTGGATGCTGAATTAGTTGTTGGAGATAAATTTGGGCGGTGGTACTTTCGACATCTAGCAAAATGACATCAAACTGCCATACCCGCGCCAAAAGCTCTGCTTGATCTAAATCATCTACTTCAATCACCCGATGTTCTCGAAGTGAGGGGTGGGGATTCACCGATTCTAACTGGGGATTCACTAACCGAAGAATTCGCAGTGGGGCTTTAGGTGGGATAATGGCGCTATTGTCTCCTACCTGTAAAACTGCTTGTGCAGTACATAATTTCTCTAAAACTGGTGCTAATACCTGATGCTCCACTGGCAAATTTAAGAAACCATCGGCTCGGTTAGCAAATGCTTTCTCCTTTTCGGCCCCCGTCGCGGTAACAATCACAGATATGTGACGGGTTGCGGTGTCAGATTTTAGTAAAGTTAGCACATCCCAGCCTGACAGCAGAGGCAGCAAGGGATTCAAAAATATCGCTATTGGTTGCAAGCGCCGAGCTTTTTCGACTGCTTCTGTCCCCGATCGCGCAATTACTACCCGATATCCTAAAGCTTTGAGTTTTTCAGTCAAATCTTCAATATATCGAGCTACTGCCTCGACTACTAAGACCAACCGTTGGGAACTAGCGGGATGATGTTGTGTGGTTGTAATGACATGCTGACGGGCGGCTGCGGGGTTTTCCCGTGTCTGTTGGTGTCGTGTTTTCTCCTCTACTCTGACGATCATATCTGGCTCAGAAAAGCCTGTTTTCGGGGGACTGGGCGGCAGAAGTAGTGTAAATTGGCTACCTTTCCCTTCACGAGATAAGAAGCTGACATCTCCTCCGTGGAGGCGAG
The DNA here is from genome assembly GCF_034931145.1 of Nostoc sp. UHCC 0252. Taxonomy (NCBI): domain Bacteria; kingdom Bacillati; phylum Cyanobacteriota; class Cyanophyceae; order Nostocales; family Nostocaceae; genus Nostoc; species Nostoc sp. UHCC 0252. Next base: position 76,425 of record NZ_JAYGHE010000004.1, read on the forward strand.
CCAAGGCCCGGGTTAATACTAGCCCTAAGCCAGTGCCTTCAAATTGCCGGGTGAGGGGATTTTCTAGCTGCTGAAATTTTTGAAAAATTAGGTGTTGCTGGTGTTCTGGAATGCCAATACCTGTATCCCAAATTGTAAAGGCAATCCATCCTTCCCAACGACTCACCCGCAGCCCAATTTCGCCGGATATTTCGGTGAATTTAAAGGCGTTGGAAAGTAGATGTACTAGCATTTGGCGTAAGCGCAACTCATCTGCCACCATCTCATCTAAACCTAGTTCAATGGAAAGGCAGAATTGGGGAGCAGTTGAACGGATATTTTCTTGAGTTTGGGGCGTTGTTTTGGTAGTTTGGGTGTGGATGGCTTTGGCTTCCGATAAGGCGCGATCGCACACAGCCTGAATTTTTACCGGAGTCAGCGTCAAATCCATTTGTCCCGTTTCCATCCGAGTCAAATCTAAAATGTCATTCACCACACTCATCAGGTGGCGGCCACTTTGATGAATCAGTCCCGCATAACGAGCTTGACGTTCGTTAAGTTCTCCCAACTGCTGATCCACAAGCAAGCGCGATAAGCCTAAAACGGCAGTTAGGGGAGTTTTGAGTTCATGACTAATACAAGATAAAAACTCATCCTTCAAACGATTTAGTTGAATTAAATCGGCATTTTTTGCAGCTAATTCTTTGCAAAGCTGCTGCTGTTCAGTCACATCAGTAGCTAAAACTAACCACAAATCATTGCTGAGTACAACCTCCTCTTCAGCACTCAAACCTTTAAACTCAGGACTATCTAAGGGAATTTTGGTAAATTGCCAGATTCGCTCCTGACCATTTTGGATTTCCACAACGCAGGTACAAGTTCCCACTTGACTATCCAAATAGCAGCGACTGTATACAGCGTCTGGTGATGCTTCTTGTTGAGTCAGTTCCTCACCACCATGTTCATCCCTACTATGGGCATGAACCTTGATTGCTCGTTGGGTGGCATATTCTGATTTTTCGGAGGACTTAGGAATAAGTATTGCCTCCACCTGTTGCCTAACTCCTTCTGGATCTTTCAAGGCTCCTAATTGCTGCCACCAGGCGGGGTTTCGGGCTAATACTTCGCCAGTATCGGTTTCCAACATCAAAGGCCAAGGCAGTCTTTCCAGCAACAGGATCAGTGGCTGGTGTTCCAATGATTTCGCTTTATTTGGCGGCTGTACATCGGCATGATAATCATCTGATTGTAAGCCAGCCATGCGTTCCTTAGCCAGCGATCGCAATAGGCGTGAACTATCCAGCAGCGCCAGATATCGCCCATCAGAGTCAATCAGCGCCCAATCTAAGTTTTGCTGTTTTTCGGCTTGTGGATCGCCCAAATGCAAGCCCAATTGCTCGACACGCTGCGAAGCTGATATTGTCTGGATTGGCTCAATTAGACCTTGACTCCAAGTAAAGATAGATTGCTGTAAATTTAGATTTTTATCGTCACTATGTCCTAATAATTTTTGGATTAAACGGGCAGAATACAGCAATCCTATAGGGCATTGCTGCTGATTCACTACTACCAAGCGATCGCACTGCTCTTGCTCAAAAATCTCCAGCACCACTGCCAAAGAAGATGTTTGGAGGCAGCTAGGTACGGTTGCCTGAAAGTCATAAAGCGGGTAATCTAGCATTAACATAGGGCTTTGGGGGTCATTCTTCCAGTGGAAACCTCCGGCATTTCCATCTGCCAATTGATGGTTTTTTCGCCTGAAGCCATATCCTCTAAGAAGACTCATATAAGCAACTCTGGTTATTTCAACGCCATTAAATAAAACAACGGGACTTACCCTCACGGACACTTGCTTGTGGACGAGTGCATTTTTCCATTCATAGCAACTAGCCTCCTCAGGGTCTTACTGGTATTTAAACTCCTCATCGATAGCGACGGCTACAACAATTATGGCCCCAAAGATTCGCTTTAGAACCTTGAGGAATTATAATGATTTAGAATGCGACAATCCTTTAAGTTCGTTTAAGTATCTTATCAAGGAGCAAAATTAAAAAATCTATCTGTCTATTTACATAAATATGCAAACAATCAATTAGGTACTGTGTCTTGTTATGCCGACATATTACCCGATTATCAAAAACCTACCGCTCAGTTTCTGCACTAAGTTGTTGAGTAGCTAGCACAAGCAGGTATAAATAACTATCTAGTCGATCAAAGGTAAAAAGTTTAGTAAATGAGCTTCTGTAGTTCCTGCCTTTTACCTTCTTGGATTATCTACTAACACAAAGCGTTATTTTAGGGTAGAACAACCAGTCTACGAATGCACATCAAGTATTAGCCTAGAAACGTTAGCCAAACTTATCAGCCCACATTTCTTGGTCAGAGCGATCGAGGAGATAGATTAAAGAGTAAATGTTATTACCGATATTGATTCTGCAACCTGATGTTAACAAATGTTTAGATAATCTAGTTGACTTAGCCAAGCAAAAAGGTTGGATTGGGTGGGCGTGGAAATTGATTGACGCAATTATTGCCCAATTTTGCTACTTCCCTGAGACTGTAAATACCTCTGTAGAAATCAACTATTTACCAAATTGGCCACAACAAAATCTAAGTAAGCCATACACTAGCAAGTACGTCTATGTATTTGCCAGCCAGATGCAAAAAAGTCAACAGCATTTTCAAGAGATGAATCCAGCCGAAAGGCAAGGATTATTAAAACAGCTTAAATCTGATTACAGCCTAATCCTTATAAATTATTTTACCACAGACAAAACCCTAAAAGATAGTATTGATAAATTTATTAATACTATCTTTTATGCTAATATTCCTGTGCCCCAAATTATTGAAATCCACATGGAGGTAATTGAAGAATTTTCTATCCAGTTAAAATTAGAAGGAAGAAGCGATGAAGCCTTACTTGATTACCGCCTGACGTTGATAGATATCCTGGCTCACTTGTGTGAAATCTATAGGAATTCTATTTCTAAATAAATTAAAATTATTGATGTTAACTTTGAAAAGCTAACGCTGTTAGTTACTCTCAATGTGCGAACATATCCTGCCTTTTTGTAATCATAACTAGCCTGTAAAAATATGATTAAAGCCAAAAAAACCTACGTTCTCAAACTTTACGTAGCAGGTAACACCCCTAATTCAGTCCGAGCATTAAAAACACTCAAAAATATTTTAGAACAGGAGTTTGAAGGCGTTTATGCTTTAAAAGTAATCGATGTCCTGAAAAGCCCGCAACTGGCGGAAGAAGATAAGATATTGGCAACGCCAACATTATCTAAAATTTTGCCTCCACCCGTTCGCAAAATTATCGGCGATCTTTCAGATCGAGAAAGAGTATTGATTGGATTAGATTTGCTCTATGAAGAACTAAGTGAAGGAGATTTTGAAGAGTAAAATAATTAATGATGCAAGAGAGGATTGGTATAAACTTCAACTGTCTAGAGAAACCAGTATATTGCTCTAATCAAGATAGTTTTAGCACTCTTTATAGCGGTTCCCAACCTAGTGAGGTACGTTTTCAAAGCTACTAACCTTGGTAAACAAGATTTGGGTGTACCTCAGTAGACTAGGAAACGCTATATTTATCTGCATTACCGAAAAATATTTATTTTTGCTCTCTTATTAGTCAAATTGTGACTTAACACACTCTACTTACTTAATAATTGGCTTATAAATAGCCTCAAGAAAATCAAGTGCAAGCTTTATAAGTTAAAAAACCCGTTTTTAATACCCTTTTATTATCAAGCAATGAGTCAAAACGAGCCAGTAGAACTAAACAAAACACCGAAAAATGGAGGTGTAGAAAAAATTCGCACGATGATTGAGGGGTTTGATGATATTAGTCATGGTGGTTTACCAATTGGTAGAACTACCTTGATCAGTGGCACTTCTGGTACTGGTAAAACTTTATTATCTCTTCAGTTTCTCTATAACGGTATCACCTACTTTGATGAACCAGGAGTCTTTGTTACCTTTGAAGAATCGCCCAGTGATATTATTAAAAATGCCCATGTTTTCGGGTGGAACTTGCCACGCCTAATTGAAGAAGGCAAGTTGTTTATTCTTGATGCGTCTCCCGATCCAGAAGGTCAAGATATCGTGGGGAATTTTGACCTTTCTGCACTAATTGAACGTTTGCAATATGCCATTCGCAAATACAAAGCTAAACGAGTTTCAATTGACTCAATGACAGCCGTATTTCAGCAATACGAAGCGATGGGAGTAGTGCGGCGCGAGATTTTTCGCTTGGTAGCACGTCTCAAAATCCTGAATGTCACCACTGTAATTACTACTGAACGCAGTGAAGAATATGGCCCCGTTGCTTCTTTTGGTGTGGAAGAATTTGTTTCTGATAATGTAGTAATCGTTCGCAACGTTTTAGAAGGAGAACGCCGCCGTCGCACAGCTGAAATTCTTAAGTTGCGCGGTACAACTCACATGAAAGGCGAATATCCTTTCACAATTACTAATGAAGGAGTTAACATCTTCCCATTAGGGGCAATGCGTTTAACTCAACGGTCTTCTAATGTCAGGGTATCTTCTGGTGTCAAAATCTTAGATGAAATGTGCGGTGGTGGTTTCTTTAAAGATTCTATTATTTTGGCAACAGGAGCCACAGGTACTGGTAAAACCTTGTTAGTTAGTAAGTTTATTCAAGATGGTTGTCTGAATGGAGAACAGGCAATATTATTTGCTTACGAAGAATCACGCGCCCAACTATCTCGTAATGCTTCATCTTGGGGAATTGATTTTGAAGAATTAGAAGATCAAGGCTTACTCAAAATAATTTGTACTTATCCTGAATCAACTGGTTTAGAAGACCACTTACAAATTATTAAATCAGAGATTGCTATCTTTAAACCAGCCCGCATCGCCATTGATTCCCTATCAGCATTAGCTAGAGGAGTGAGCAATAATGCATTTAGGCAGTTTGTAATTGGGGTGACGGGTTATGCTAAACAAGAAGAAATTACTGGTTTCTTTACCAACACAACTGACCAATTTTTAGGAGCGCATTCCATTACTGACTCTCATATCTCTACGATTACCGATACAATTTTGATGCTACAGTACGTAGAAATTCGTGGAGAAATGTCGCGGGCAATTAACGTATTTAAAATGCGCGGATCTTGGCATGATAAGGGCATTCGTGAGTATAATATCACTGCTGACGGGCCCGAAATCAAAGATTCTTTCCGAAACTACGAACGGATTATTAGCGGTGCTCCTACTCGCGTTAGTATCGATGAAAAGGCGGAACTTTCTCGCATTGTTAGACGTTTTGAAGACAAACAGAGTTCCGAACCCTAAATTTAGTATCGTAGTATATTCTTTCCTAAATTTAGTATCGTGCTATATTCTGTGGTGAAGAAAGGTTTTCTGCCGCTAGAGTGATTTTCGTGTGAGGGATGCGGTGAAAGGACAGCAATTATTCTATAGCTTCTTGCCTGGTGTAACGGCAGCAGTTTTAACTACTCAGCCTGCTTGGGCTGGGACTGTAAAACTAACTAAGGTACAACTGGCTTCTTCTCCTAGTGTTTTGACTTCTACTTATGGTCAAAACTCGGTTGTGGACACGATGAATACACAACTGCCGAATTATGCCAATGTTAGTGTTCCAACTTTAGTAACTGGTTTTGGTTTCACTAAACTTAGTATGAAGCCTTTAAGTAATAACAGTATTCCAGTATTTACGGCTGAGGATACTTTTGTGCCAATAAAACAAGTACTTAAGAAGGATAAAAGTAGATTTTTCAGTTCGACACCTACCTCTAATTCTTCCCAACAGCTAGATGTCAGCCGTTCTACTCAAAATTCCCAAAAACAAAGTAACTCAAGCACTTCTGGGCAGAAATCAGAGAGTGTAGTAATTCCCAATTACACTTCAAAACCCTCTTTTGTCCAAAAGAAATTGCCCCTGTCTTCTGCACAGCAGCCAGTGGTTCAAAAGATAAATACTGTTACTGAGTTGCAAACATTTTTACAAGCAGCGACTGGTACAGAATCAGCAAAACTGTTGTCAGCACCAACGTGTTCACAGGAGTCAGGGAAAAGCAAGACTAATTCTTCATCTGCGCTACTGACTTCAAGCACCTGTTTACAACAAAATGCTGTTAGCGATCGCGTGGCTCAGAGTAATACCCCGATTCCCACAGATTCGACACCAGTTCCCATAGTACCAGGAAGCGTAACTCCTACACCAGAAGATTCAGTGCAACCTTCCACTGTGCCGAGAACCGTAACTCCTGCGCCATCAGGGGCGGTGCAAATTCCAGAGAACCTGATTCCTAGTTCAAATCCCCTGCAATTTCCCACCAAAACTGAGGAAGTGACACTTCAGGAAAATCAGCCGATTACTTTGGCACAGGCTCTAGAATTAGCGCGGCGTAATAATCGGGATTTACAGGTATCTCTTTTGGAGCTAGAACGCAATCGGGCGGGTCTGCGCGAGGCACAAGCTGCTTTATTGCCCACTTTGGGAATTAGCACCGATTTAACTCGTAGTCAGTCTGCTAGTAGTCAGCTGACAGACGAACTAAACGGGCGAAATGGCGCACTGTCTAACCAAGACGAACCCACTACATCTTTTTCTGGCCAAGCACAACTTTCGTATAACATCTACACTTCTGGGAGAGTGCAAGCTAGTATCAGAGCGGCACAAGAACAGGTACGTTTCAATGAGTTGGCTGTAGAAACTCAGTCTGAGACAATCCGTTTGAATGTTGCCACTGACTACTACAATCTGCAACAAGCGGATGAACAAGTACGTATTGCTCAGTCAGCTGTGCTGAACTCTGAAGCTAGTTTGCGTGATGCAGAAGCTTTAGAACGCGCCGGGGTTGGTACACGGTTCGATGTGCTACGCTCTCAGGTGAATTTAGCCAATGCCCAACAAAATTTGACTAATGCTAGATCGCAGCAGACAATTTCTCGTCGTCAATTAGCAACTCGCATAAGTTTGCCGCAGACGATAAATATCAGTGCAGCCGACCCTGTACAGTTAGCTGGTCTTTGGAACCCAACCCTAGAAGAAAGTATTGTGCTGGCTTACCAAAATCGTCCAGAATTGCAACAGCAGTTGGCACAACGCAATATCAGCGAACAACAGCGTAGACAGGCACTTGCAGAGTTAGGGCCTCAAATTAGTTTAGTAGGCAGTTACGACCTGTTAGACCAGTTTGATGATAATGTCAGTGTTACTGATGGTTATTCATTTGGAATTAGGGCAACCCTGAATTTATATGATGGGGGAGCAGCAAGAGCAAGGGCACAACAGCAGAGAGTTAATATTGCGATCGCAGAAACTCAATTTGCTGAACAGCGCAACCAAATTCGCTTTCAGGTAGAACAAGCCTATTCTACCCAGCAATCTAGTTTGGTGAATGTTCAAACCTCTAATACCGCTTTAGAACAAGCTAGAGAAGCTCTACGTCTAGCGCGTTTGCGGTTCCAAGCTGGTGTAGGCACTCAAACTGATGTCATCAACTCTGAAAACGACCTCACACAAGCTGAAGGTAATCGAATCACAGCAATTTTGGATTACAACCGTGCTTTAGCTCAGTTACAACGGTCTGTTACCCTCAGAGCGCTACGCTAATTGGCCAAAACTTAACCAACCGTCAATACTTTTGATTGCTGTTGTGTTTTGTAATGCATTTTGCAACCTGCCATCAGGAGATCGCAAAGCTCAGTAGCGTTTCTGAGCAAAAGCTTCCAGAAGCCTCATATTTTCAGTGTATTTGCTGAAAATATGAGGTTTTTTAGTACGAAAAGCAGTTTATAAGTCCTTACGGCGATGTTTGTGAATAACATCTACAGCGTTACCTTCTGTGCTTTTGATCAATAGAAAAGGTAAAAACCTCGCCCCTAGTGTCGGGCTTAGTTTAATTGCGAATTGCGTTCGCGGAGCGTGCCGGAGGCTCTATTGCGAATTGCGAATTGGTTTCATACCCTTGCTCTGAGCCAGTGAAAATGGTATCTTTATTTGCGCCATGCTGTACTAGTCTACTATCCGTCGATAAAAATCGGATATTTTGTGGTTTGGGTCTTCACCCTTTCTTCATCTCTAGTAAAACTTAGACAATATGTAATTTCGTAATCAAGTAGGTAAATACTTTGGCACAGGCTTCGTCTGATTGGCAGCAATTGATCAACCAAATCCCCAACTGGAACTGGTCGCATCCATTGTTCAAGACAAAGGGAGCTACAAAGCAGCAAAGATTTAAGCGTTTCTCTGGGCCTGGGGGCTTTCTTGGGTTCCTGACAATTTTTGTTGCAATGTTCTTGTGGAACTGGATGCTCCTATTGGCTCTCTTAATAGGCATTGGGGTAATGGTATTGGTTTACTCAATGCAGAAGTGGGACTGGCAATTGCACTGGTCTAAAATACGTAAGTTCTTAAACAGTTCAAATCATCGGTTAGCTTTAGCAGTCATAAGTGGTGGTCTTGCTACTGTCTGCACTTACATGGCCGCGGCAATTTGGGTTGACTCTCACAGTTCTTGGATCGCTGCTGGTGCTATTGTCCAAGGTGTAGGAACCCTGTTAACTTTAGTTTTATTGGTCTGGCAATTTGTCAACTTCTATGAAAATAGAGAAGAAGATCACCTTGATCAGTTGTTGGTAAATTTAACAGACAAAGATCCATTAAAACGGTTGATTGCCCTACGTCAACTAACTAAATTCGTCAGCCGTCAGCGAGTTGATCCTTCAGTGCAGCAAGATGTGGTCGAATGCTTGCAACTCCTACTCAGTCGAGAGGAGGAAGTTGCAATCCGAGACGCAGCTTTTAAAAGCTTACAAGCTTGCGATCGCCTCCGCTCGCTCGCAGACCATAACCTACAAGTTCTCCCCCCCAAAACAGCAGTACCTTTCGTACCCGTATCAGCAAAGATCAAACACCACGTTTATTAGTCATTTGTCATTAGTCATTTGTCATTAGTTGAATGATGAGATGAATCCTAATTAATTCCCAATTCCCCATTCCCCATCCCCCATCCCCAATTCCCCATTCCCAATACTTATTTCCGAGACAACAGTCCATCACGAACTTGCACTACCGGATGATTGCAGCGCCGCACCAATTGTTCATCATGGGTGGTAACAATTACCGTAGCGCCAAAGGAATTTAGCTTTTGGAGGATTTGGATCACTTGCCAGGAATTATCTGGATCGAGATTTCCAGTCGGCTCATCTGCCAACAGTAGAGGCGGTGTACCAACAATGGCACGAGCAATACTCACCCGTTGTTGCTCTCCTCCAGACAGTTGATCTGGGAAGCAGTCAGCTTTACTCAGCAAACCCACTAGCTTTAAAGTTGGTTCTAAACGTCGTTGAATTTCTTTACGGGTATACCCTTGAGCTTGCAGCACAAAAGTCACATTTTCTGCTACTGTTCGTTGGCTAATCAGTTTGTAGTCTTGAAACACAATACCAATCCGTCGCCGGAATAATGACAAGCGATCGCCCCGTAAACCCGCTATATTACACTCATCAACAATTACTTCGCCCTCTGTAGGCAACTCCTGGCCATACAACAGTTTCAAGAGTGTTGATTTACCAGAACCACTTGGCCCGGTGATAAAGAGAAATTCTCCCTTTTTGACCTCAAGGTTCGCATTCAGCAAGGCGTGAGTGCCGTTAGTGTAGGTCTTGCTTACAGATTGCAATGTCACCTTTGCAATTGTATTACTACTATGCTGTTGAGTTTTACAGTCCTCTCTATGAACGGATTTGTCTGTCTTAACTTGAGTTGTTAATACTGGCATTTTTAAATTTTCCTTATACCCACAACTAAACAGCTTGTCGTGCTTAGATGTGACATTCCTCTCAAAAATAAGGATTCCCAGGTTTCGCCTGGGAATTTAAAATTCAACAAAGAAAATTTAAAATTTTTGTAGCCTTTAAGATCAACCAAGTAATAACACTTAGAACTCCCACAGACGTAATCGCGTCTCTTAACTAATTGCCCCTTTTGCTGTCAACCGATAAACAAACGATTTTATTGCAAAAGCTGGCAAAGCCAACATTCGCCGCCAACGCCAAGGTTCTTGGTAAAGCCGATACAACCATTCCAAATTATTATTTCCTAACCAGGCGGGAGCGCGAGTTTTAGTTCCCGACCAAATATCAAGGCTACCACCAACCCCGATCCAAATTGCTTCAGGACATAAATGGCGGTTTTCGGCAATCCATAACTCTTGACGTGGCACGCCCAAACCGACAAAAATCACTTGCGGCTGCAATTGAGTGAGAGTTTGTTTCAATTGTGCTTCTTCTTCTGGGGAATGGTAGCCGGAATGAGTGCCTACTATACTCAAATCTGAAATTTGCTGCCGCCAAAAATCTGCCGCAGTTGAGGCTACTCCAGGCGCTGCTCCATAAAAAAATACCTTTGCTCCTGTCTTCTGTTGTCCAAGTTCTTGCAAAAGTTTTTCTGCTAATTCAATCCCTGGAAAACGCTGCACTTTTTGCCATAACAGCCATCGCAAATATAGAACAACCCCGGCTCCATCTGGAATTACTAGTTCAGCATTTTTAATGATCTGAGCGAGGAGTTGATTCTGCTCTGCCTGCATAGTCATTTCTGCATTGAGCGTTACAACATGAATTCCTCTGCCTTGCTGGAGACATTCTAACAACCACGCTGGATAGTTAGACATCACGTGGACTGGTATTCCCAATACTGAAAATGCTTGATTGCCTTTAGACATAGCCTATTGTTGAGTAACTCTCACACCAGATTTCCTTGCTTGAATGTTAAGTTTATCAAATTTTTTTATATTAGAACTTAAGTAATTAAAGATCCCCATTACCCTGCAAAAATAGAAAACTTGACATCCTCCCCACCTCAAACCTTGGCTCTATAAAGCTACGGTTGTGAAATTGGGATTCCTCAGAACCCTTGTGCTTGGGTTAAATCAGTGCAAATTTTATTATCAAGGTGTAATATCCACCCAGTATAAAATACTAAACTCGCAACTCTGGTTCCGGGAACAGAAGTCTCCACTATACTGCTTGCAGTGAGTGTGAAAGTATGTCACGAAATTCGACTTTATGGTTAAGGTAGTGTAACGGGCTGAAGTTGGCTATGAGTAAAATTCGTATTGTTTTGATTGAAGATCATGACCTCACTCGTGTAGGTATTCGGACAGCACTAATCCAAAAGGATGAACTTGAAGTTGTAGGTGAAGCTGCCAATGCTGTTGATGGGCTAAAAATGTTAAAAATGCTACAACCAGATATTGCTATTGTAGATATTGGTTTACCAGATAAAGATGGCATTGAGCTAACACGGGAGGTAAAATCTACTGCTAATGGGCAGCAGCTAATCACAAAGGTGTTAATTTTGACGTTGCAGGATAATAAAGAAGCTGTGTTGGCAGCTTTTGCTGCTGGTGCAGACTCTTACTGTATGAAAGATATAAAATTTGAGAATTTGCTGGAAGCAGTGAGAGTAACTTACAATGGCAACGCCTGGATCGATCCAGCGATCGCTCGAATTGTGTTACAACAAGCTCAACAAAATCCTCAAAAGTTGGAATCAGCTTTTGTAGATACGAAGACTATCGCCTCTAACCCCGATTCTGTCGAAAATCAGGAAGAAATTCAACCTTACACCCTGACAGAAAGGGAATTAGAAGTGCTACAGTTGATTGTCGAAGGTTGTAGTAATGCACTAATTGCCGAAAGACTTTATATCACTGTTGGGACTGTTAAAACTCACGTTCGCAATATTTTAAATAAGCTATGTGCCGATGACCGTACCCAAGCAGCAGTCCGCGCCTTACGTTCTGGGTTAGTTGGATAAAGGTAATTTTTATATGCAGCAATTGAGAACGACCAAGGGAAACTCACAACTTTGAGAATGATATTTTCAAAGTGAATAGCTTCTCTAGTTTTGTGTGATTTATCAGCTGAGATAAAATCACACTATATCGCCATTCAAATATCTGAAAATTAAAGTCCAATATGGCTGAAACAGAGGTCGAAAAACTTAAGCTCATGGTGGTAGATGATGAGCCAGATAATCTAGATTTACTCTACCGTACTTTTAGGCGAGATTTTCAAGTATACAAAGCCAATCATGCCTTTAGCGCTCTTGAAATATTAGATAAATTTGGCGAAATGGCGGTGATTATCTCTGACCAAAGAATGCCAGAAATGAACGGCACTGAATTTTTTAGTCGTACAGTAGAGCGCTTTCCAGACACAATTCGGATTTTATTAACTGGTTTTACTGATGTGGAAGATTTGGTGGATGCCATTAACTCTGGTCAGGTATTTAAGTACATTACCAAACCGTGGAATCCAGATAAACTCAAGGCATTAGTTGAGCAAGCTACTGATACATATCGCGTAGTTAAGAAACGCACGCAAGAGTTGCGGCGGGCCCTACAGCGAGAATCTTTGTTTAATGCCGTAACAACGGCAATTCGGGAGTCTTTAGACTACGACAGTATGCTGCAAAAGATTGTAGCAACCATTGGACAAACATTTGACGCTACCAGTTGCTTGCTCAGACCAGTAGAGGGCGATCGCCTGATTCAAGACCAGTTTTCATACCACGATTCAACATCTAATGCATTAGATTGCTTTTTCGACCCCAGTATTTTAATTGAAAAGGTACTGGAAACCCGACATTATCAACTTACTCAAGAAATATACGAGGGCAACCCCTGTCACAATTTGGTTGTGCCACTTAGCTACCAGCAGCATTTGTTGGCTGTGCTGGCTCTCCACCAATGGGGACGCGATCGCCCTTGGCAAGATGAAGATATCCAACTCATTGCGGGTGTTGCTGAACAAGCAGCCTTAGCTCTTTCTCAAGCCAAACTCTACCAGCGCCTCCAAGAAAAACAACAGCAGATTCATAATGAATTGGAAGTGGCTCGGCAAATTCAATACAACCTGCTACGCCAAAGTTTACCTGATATCAAAGGTGTAAAAGTACAAGCCTGTTGCTACCCGGCGCGGGAAGTAGGAGGCGATTTCTTTGAAGTTTTTGTTCATCCCAAAGGTGACTTGTGGTTGGCAGTAGGTGATGTCTCTGGTAAGGGTGTGCCAGCTGCTTTATTTATGGCTAGCATTATTTCAGTTTTGCGCCGAGAATTATCTCAAGAAACACCAGCCGAGCCAAATGTGGTTATGCAAAACCTCAATCACGCTCTGAGTGAAGATTTAATCAGCAACAATTACTTTATCACTCTTGTGTTAGCTTGTTATACCCCTAGTACTAAGGAACTCGTCTACACAAATGCCGGTCATATTTATCCACTATTATGGTCACGTCAAGACGCTTTAACGGACAATCCTAATTACCTGAAAGTCCGCAGCGTTCCTTTGGGAATTTTACCCAAGTGGCAGGCACAGTCCGGTCGTTTAGTTCTCTCTGCCGGAGACACATTGTTACTAGCCAGTGATGGAATTACAGAAGCAATGATCTCAAATGATTCTGATTTAACAATAAAAACCGGGGTTGGTGTTGAGGACGTGAGCCGTTCTATGCTAAATCAAGATGGTCTTTGGCAACTTTTACAACAAGAGGAACAACCACTTTCTCTTAACCATTTACTAGCTCGTATCCAGGCAGACAACCACGTTCAAGAAGACGATCAAACTATACTTTCACTGGAGATTTTGTAAGTGATGAAAAGCGAGCTTCATGTACCAAGCGACTTGAATTTTCTGAATATTGTCGAAAACTGGTTGCTAGGATGTTTGAAAATCCAGTTAGGAGAATCTGTAGATTGGTCGAGGCAATCAAGTCGTTTGAGATTGGCTTTGGTAGAAGCTTACTCAAATGCAGTCCGTCATGCCCACAAGGACAAACCAAATTTACCGATTTTACTACGTTTGGAAGTACAAGATCGGGATCTAGCTCTAGAAGTTTGGGACTACGGCGAAGGCTTTGATATGTCTAACTATTACGCTCCAAACCCCCTGGAAAAACAAGAAGGTGGTTATGGTTGGCTAATTATGAATCGTCTCATGGATAAAGTAGATTATAAGTTGCAGATTGATGGTGCTAACTGTCTTAAGCTAGAAGCTACTTTACCAGAATTAGTCAAATAGACAAAAGTTATTTTTTGATGCCTAGATTTTGTTTTGGGTAATATCAAACATTTCCTAAGCAATTATAATTATTTGCTATTTTTCCTGTCGTAAAGAAAGTAACTCTTGGGGAGAAGCTAAAAGTTTGATTCTAGTATACAAAATTTGCCGTTGTTGGTTGAGGATAAATAGCCACAAGACATTCACACTACACCAGGAAGTTTGGGCTTTGCCTGTCACCTGGACTTGAATCTCGCCAGTGTCTAAAGTCTCGGCTATTCCTGTGCTGGGGTAAGCTTTAATGTTTTGCCCTTCTTTTTTTAAGTAGGTTGCGATCGCATCTGTCCCCACAATATCAGATTCAAATGGTGGACTCATCACACCATCTACCCCAAACAAGGCGGCAGTTTCCTCAAATTCTCCGGCATTTAAGGTTTCAAAATAACGCAGTACGCTGGGTTCTGTAATTCCTTCAATCTGGAATTCTTCTTTTAACTGCGCTGGCGATATAAATTCAGCAGAGGTCATAAAATTTTCGAGATTATGGTAGCTAAATATTAATTTCAATACAAAAATCGCTAAAAATAAAGCTGCTGTTGAGATAGATTACTATATATTGGTAAATCTTCCCGACGATAGAAGTAGAGATGTTGCAACGCTATGTCTCTACATTCTTATATCTTGCACCAGGCGACTAGAAGTCGCGGCTACACGAGACAAAACCTGTCTCCGCAGGTTGAAAAGCCTTGGTTTTGTGTTAGTCCGCGCAGGCGGACTTCGTTTGTATAGCCGCGATTTCTAATCGCTAGGGCTAGGTGCAAGATGTGAGCATTAGCGTTGGAGTCAATAAAACAGGATTTACGCAAAATCAGATGCTGTAGGGTAGGGGCAATTCATGAATTGCCCTAATATTTGAGTGAAAGTAACAAATATTAATTAAAACTATTAACTAGTTAATGTATAATAATCGAGCCTTGATTAGGCAAAAGTCCCAATAAAAAAATGAGTCAGCATTCAGTAACAAGCAGCAGTGTGGTGAAAGAAAAAGCCAGCGAGTTGGGCTTTCACAAAGTTGGAATTGCTGCTGTAGATAGGATAGATGCCACAGAAGCGCAGAGGTTACAAGCATGGATTGAACTGGGTTATCACGCCGATATGGAATGGATGGCTAACCCAAAACGTCAGGATATCCGCTTAGTGATGCCAGAAGCGCGATCGCTAATATGTGTGGCGCTAAATTACTATACCCCACATCAACGTCCCAAGGGCGAGGAATACGCCAAGATTTCTCGTTATGGCTGGGGAAGGGATTATCACAAGGTAATGCATAAAAAACTTAAGCAGCTAGCTACATGGCTACAATCACTGGATGAAGGTGCATTAGCTCGTTATTATGCAGACACTGGCCCGGTGCAAGATAAAGTGTTAGCTCAACAAGCCGGCATTGGTTGGATTGCCAAAAATGGTAATGTGATTACACGGGAATATGGCTCTTGGGTATTTTTGGGAGAAGTGTTAACCAATTTGGAACTAGAGAGCGATCGCCCGCATACAGAACACTGCGGTAGCTGTACTCGTTGCCTTCAAGCTTGTCCTACAGGTGCAATTACTCAGCCTTTTGTTGTAGATGCTAATCGCTGTATTGCCTATCATACAATTGAAAATCGGGACAACAAACTGCCAGAGACACTCATACCCCATTTAGAAGGCTGGGTTGCTGGTTGTGATATTTGTCAAGACGTTTGTCCTTGGAATCAACGTTTTGCCCAAGCAACTGATATTGCAGAGTTTCAGCCTTATTCTGGGAATATTGCTCCCAAGCTGCTAGAATTAGCCCAAATCTCAGATCAGGAGTGGGATAAACGATTTCCAGCATCTGCCTTGCGGCGGATTAAGCCAGAAATGTTACGACGCAACGCCCTAGCTAATCTTGACGCATCCAGGCAAAGCATGACCCCAAAAGTAATTATTTTTGATTTTGATGGCACCATTGCTGATACAGTAGATGCTCTTGTAAGTATTGCCAATCGTCTAGCTGTAGACTTTGGTTATAGACATATCAGCCCAGAGCAATTAGGCTTCCTTAAAAACTTAACATCTAGGGAAATTATTAAGTATTCAGGAGTTTCTTTATTTAAAATCCCTTTTCTAGTTAAAAAAGTTAAAGGGGAATTAAAAGACAGAATCCCAGAATTAAAACCAATTCCGGGAATTAAGGAAGCGTTGATAGAACTGCAAAATCAAGGATATAAACTCGGCATTATCACTTCTAATTCTAAAGAAAATGTTACGCAATTCCTGACAATTAATGATTTAAATCACCTGTTTGATTTTATCTACTCAGGAATTACGATTTTTGGTAAAACAACGATAATTAATAACGTACTGAGGCAAAAGCAACTCCAACCTCAAGAAGTTATTTATGTCGGAGATGAAACCAGAGATATAGAAGCATCAAAAAAAGCAAATATCCAAGTGATTGCAGTAGGTTGGGGCTTTAACTCACCGGAAGTATTAGCCAAGCAAAATCCAGATTATTTAATTCAGCAACCTAGCGAACTTATAGAAGTAATGAATGGTAGTTATTTCAGCTTAAGTTGACACCTATGGGCAGTGCCGTGCCCCTATCTCGCAATATAATCTTGTACCGCATCTGAATGGGAACCGCTATAGTGAAAATCTTAACTATTGGCGATTCACCAAAATAGTAGGGTGGGACATATATATATCAATGCCCACCCTACAAAATAGCAAGATATCAAGATATCAGGAAAACTTAATTTTTCCGTTCACCCTTTTCTAAAGCTTGTTTTACTAGATCGTCACTGACATCAGTTACACCCTCAGTTTTAGAATTCCCAACTTCCTTTGCTAACTCGACATAATCATCAGGATTACCAGTTGACTGCGCTTGGGTTTTTGTCTCTGCTGGTGTAGAAACTTGATGTTTAGGTGCAGTAGCTGCTTCGGCGGCTGCTGTACCTTTACCTGTGCGATCAACTTCACTCACGCTGAATTGTTGTGCAGTTGCATAATCAGCATCAAAATCGACGTTTGGCGCTTTTTCTTCACCACTAGCTATATTGTCGGCAGCTAATTGGGCATCATGGGTGGGAGCTTCATTAACATTGGGCTTTACTTCATCAGGCATAATTAAAATCCTTAAGTTAAATTTTTATTGCTTACTTGAAAGAGCATAACAAGATAATTAGCTATTTCTATGCTCCCTTGGGAGAGACTTTACCTCTATTAAAAGATAGATTAAAGTTGGAATTTGCAATTAATATAACTCTTTCTCTCGATACTAGAAGCTGGTACTCAAACTTTGGTAGTCCTTAGTTTAGCCTGTAAAATTTCTTTGGAAATAATAATTATGACTGCAAGTTACGATAAAAGTATTTCTCAAGCCCAGAGCAATGAAAGTCAAAAATTGATGGATGCCTTTAACAATTTAGATACCGATGCAAAATTAGCTTGGTTCTATTTGGTTTATAAAAAAATGGGTGATTCTATCACGCCAGCTGCTCCGGCGGCGGCGGAACCTGAGTTAGCACCGCTTCTACTAGGAGACTATTTTGAGTTATCTGATGAACAGCAACTAGATATTATGCGGGATATTGTTAACTGCAAAGATACCGAATATTCCCGCGCTTATGGGGCGATAAAAGAAAACAATCAACTGTTAGTTTGGTATGCTTGGGCAGTAGCTATGGGCGATAAGGTGGTTGACTTACCAGCTAGCTACGAGCCAACTAAGGCAATTACTGATCTGGTTTCCCAGATTGAAGGATTAGATTTTGACGAGCAAATTTCGGTGTTTCGGACAATAGCTGGTGAAGTGGGTTACACCGATGTTAAGCCAATTGAGACACAAGCAGAAACTGGAAAAACGCCGAGTTTGTAATTAGCTTTGGCGACTAGAAATCGCAGCTACGCGGACTCTAAAAACCTATGAGACAGCTAACTGACTCAAGTCGCCTGGTGTGAGATTTGAATGCACCACTTGACCATCGCGGAACCAAACAATGCGCTGAGTTTGACGGGCAACTTCTGGCTCATGTGTCACCATGATAACAGTGATTCCACTGGCATTGAGTTCGCTAAATATATCTAAGACTTCTTGGGTTGTGCGCGAATCAAGTGCGCCTGTGGGTTCGTCGGCTAGGAGTACTACAGGACGATTGACAATGGCTCGGGCGATCGCTACTCTTTGTTGTTGTCCCCCAGATAGTTGAGTTGGTTTGTTATTGAGGCGATTTGCTAAACCGACTCGTGTCAATGCTTCGGTGGCGCGATCGCTTCTTTCTTTTGGATTCACGCCAGCATACAACATTGGTAGAATCACATTCTCTAATGCTGTGAGTTGGGGTAATAAATGGAATTGTTGGAAGACAAACCCCAGCTTTTTGTTGCGAATGTGCGCTAAGGATTTATCATCCATTTGCGCTACATCAATATTATCTAAGTAATAATGTCCGCCTGTGGGGCGATCTAGACAGCCGATAATATTCATAGCTGTAGATTTGCCTGAACCAGAAGGCCCCATAATTGAACAATATTCGCCCTTGTGGATAGTCAAATTCACATCATCGAGTGCTTTGACTTCAGTTTCACCACTGCCGTAGACTTTATATATATTTTCTAAACGAATAATTGTTGATTTAGGGACGGGAGTGGGAACTAGAGAATCGGTAACTGAAATAGTGTTTGCCATAATAATTTAGTTATTAGTTATTAGTTATTAATTCTTTCTTCCTTGTCTTTTATTTATCCAACACCAACCCAAGGCAATAAATAACAGTGTAGCAAAAATACTCAAAAGCAAAGATGCGTAAAACGGATGGGGTGGGTTGTTCGGAGATATTGGCGTTAGGGGTTGGTTGATTTTGTCGATGTGTTGGACGATTACGCCGGAGATAATTGCACCACTACCGCCCTTGTGGAATCCGATATCATTACTGTCAACTCAACTATAATGCGATATTATGCCAGCAAGAGATATCTTTCACAACGCAGTCAAAAAAGGACTAGAAAAAGAAGGGTGGAAAATTACCCACGATCCTTTACCCGTCAGTTTCGAGTTAGGGGATATGTATATAGACTTAGGTGCAGAAAAAATTTTAGCAGCAGAAAGAGAGGGTGTAAAAATCGCTGTTGAAATTAAAAGCTTTTTTAAAACATCTGCGATTTCTGAATTTCACACAGCTTTAGGACAATTTATTAACTATAGACTAGCATTATCCGAACAAGAACCAGACCGTACTCTTTATTTAGCAGTTCCCATCGATACATATACTTCCTTCTTTACTATCAGACTTGTACAAAGCATTATCAAAACATATCAGCTTAAATTGATTACTTATCAGCCTATAACCGAGGTTATTGTCGAATGGATAAACTAAAAAAATATCAAGAAATAATTCAGCAACTTCTCGAACAATATGCTGCAATTTCTAGCCAAGATCCAGAAGTTGAAACTCAATTAATTTTTGATACAGAACGCCACCACTATCAACTTGTAAATGTCGGCTGGAAAAACCAACGTCGTGTCTATGGTTGTTTTATACATTTAGACATCAAAGATGGTAAAGTTTGGCTGCAACACAATGGGACAGAAAATGAAGTAGGAGAAGATTTAGCAAATCTAGGTATCCCTAAGCAGGATATTGTCATCGGCTTTCATTCACCATTTAAGCGCCAATTCACAGATTATGCTGTAGGTTAAATATCAACAATCAACTAATTAGATAAAAACATCTCACAATCACTTCCATAATTAGTTCACTGTTCGGTTAAGGTAGGAGACGCGATAAATCGCCGTCTCTACAATAATCAGTCTTTCATCTTGACGACAATTTATCGCGTCTTCGTGGCGATTTTTCTCAACAGAACGGGATTGTAACGCACCTACTTAAGATTTAGATTATAAATAAATAGCCTTTAAGCACTTCTCAAAGCCACAATGGGGTCGAGTTTAGCAGCGCGACGTGCAGGAACAACGCCAAAAAATAAACCAATACCACCAGAAACACCAACTGCCATACTAATCGCTACAGGAGAAAGACTGGCTTCTAAAGGAGTCAAAGCTCCTACTAATAGGATGCCACTGATACCAACCGCAGTTCCAACTAAACCACCAACTGCGGAAACTATCACTGCTTCAATGATGAACTGGAGCAAAATATCTTGCTCAGTTGCACCGATCGCTTTTCTCAATCCGATTTCTTGGGTGCGTTCGGTGACGGAAACAAGCATAATATTCATGATGCCAATGCCGCCGAC
The DNA here is from genome assembly GCF_034931145.1 of Nostoc sp. UHCC 0252. NCBI lineage: Bacteria > Bacillati > Cyanobacteriota > Cyanophyceae > Nostocales > Nostocaceae > Nostoc > Nostoc sp. UHCC 0252. The sequence goes on from NZ_JAYGHE010000004.1 coordinate 96,756, forward strand.
AAACAGGGATATACCTGCGATCGCAGCTAGCATAATTGTCAATGCACCTGTAATTTGACCAACAGTTTGCAAGGCATCCTTTTGTGAGCGGATAGTAAAGTCATCTTCGCCATTAATTTTGTGCCGTAGACGCAACAAATTAGTAATTTGAAACTCTGCTGCATCCACACTCTCGGAATCACGAGCGGCAGCGACAAGATAATCTAAAGCAATACCATAAGGAGAATTCTTTCCTACAAGTCGGTTTGCTGAAGTTGTAATCGGTATTAAGGCAGCATCATCATAATCTGCTCCCACGCTGGAACCTTTGGATATTAATGTCCCAATCACTTGAAAGCTAGTATTTCCAACTCGCAATTGTTGACCGATTGGGTTACTATTACCGAATAGTTTTTCTGCCAAGTCTCCACCTAGCACTACGACTTGGTTACTTCGCTTGATGTCTACATCGCTGAAAAACCTGCCTGTATCAGTTTCAAAATCCCGCACAGATAGGAAGCTGGGAGTTGTACCAATAATGTTGACATCGGTGTTTCTATTGCGGTATACAACTACCTGTCTCCTGTTTAACTCCGGCGCAACTCCTACTACTGTTGGTACTTGAGAGGCGATCGCTTCGGCATCTTGCAACACCAGAGTTTTTGGTACTTCAAAGGAGATACGCTGAGTTTCTCGATTTCCTGGCAGCACAAATAGCACGTTTGGCCCTAGTGACTCCAGCTGTTTATTCACGAACTTTTGCCCACCTTCACCAATGCCAATCATGGCAATTACTGAAGCGTTACCAATAACTATACCCAACATCGTCAGGGCGCTACGCAGCTTATTTGACAGCAGGGTTTTCCCCGCCATTTGGACACTTTCTAAAAAATTCATGTCTTAAACAATTACGAATTACGAATTATTCTGTTCTTTTGCCTTCTCAATTTTGTAGTCTTTGGGTGGATTAACAAAAATGCGATCGCCTTCTTTAACTCCCTCTAGAATCTGAGTTTTATCTTGGATTTGTGCCCCAATTGTCACTTCGCGGAATTGAGGTTTGTTGTTTGCATCTGGTACAAGTACGCCAGTTTGGCCCTTTTCGGTGACGATTGACACCGTTGGTAACACTAAGGCATTATTAACGCGATCGCCCAAGAAAGTCAGATCCACGTTTAAGCCAGAACGCAGTTTATCAGTACCAGTATCGAGAGCAACCCGCACCTGGAAGGATGTCACACCTTGTTCCACCACTGCTTCAGGAGCAATCAGGCGCACCTTACCTTTAAAAACTTGATCGGGATAAGCATCAGCGACAATTTCCACCTGCTGTCCCTGTTTAATTCTGCCAATATCGGCTTCGGGAACTTGAGCTAATACTTCTAAACCCTTTGCTACAGCCACAATTGAACTAGAAGTTGCCGACGCGCTCGTAGAAGCAGAAGTTGTGGGTGTCACAAAAGCGCCTGGTTCGGCATACTTTTGCGTCACAATTCCCGAAAAAGGAGCGCGAATAATAGTCTCATCCAACTGCACTTGCACACCCTTCAATTGAGCTTCAGCTGCTGCAACTGCGGCTTGACGCTGGACAATTTCTTCAGAACGGGTGCCATCTTCTAACAGTAGCAATGCGGCTCGTGCTTCATTCACAGCTGCTTGGCGTTGGGCAATTTCTTCAGTCCTAGTGCCACTTTGGACTAACGACAATCGTTTTCTAGCTTCTTCCAAGCTAGCTCTAGCACTTTTATCTTCGCTGATGGCTTGATCGAGTAATTGTTTTTTCTCTGCTCCCTCTTTATATAGATATTGGTAACGCTTTACCTGCTCACTGGTGTAATTCACCTTTGCTTGAGCCGCATCCACTTGGGATTGAGCTTGAGCAATTTCTTGGGGACGATTACCAGCCTTAGCTTCGGTTAGTTGAGCTTGAGCTTGTGCTAATCGCGCCCTAGCTTGAGCAATTTCTTGAGGACGACTACCAGCAACGGCTTGGGCTAGCTGTGCTTGACTTTGGGCTAAGTTGGCACGGTACTGGCTGATTTGAGCCTCAATACTGGCACTATCCATGCGGGCGAGAATTTGCCCTTTTTGAATGCGATCGCCTTGTTCCACATATAATTGCGACAGCACTCCTGGGTTCTTTGGACTAATATTTACGCTCTGTACTGGCACGACTTTGCCACTAGCTGTAATCCGCAAAGTAACGTTTTGCGCTGCTACTGGCACAGTTAGTTCAGTAATATCTTCGTTTGTCCCTTGATTGACTAAGGTGTAGGTTGTTACTGTACCCACAACCAACGCACCTCCCGCTATCAGCCCCACCAGCCAGCGTAATGGATACTTAACTTTGCCAATAACAGGAATTTCTATGTTCGTAGCCATATTTAAAAGCCTATGAATCTTGCTTTATGGGAGTAGCTGTAGTTAGATGATGATCTCCGGCAAATTGACCCAAGTAAAAGTACCTCAAAGAGCAAGCGGGGAGCGTTGGGGGTGGAGTTTCGGGAAATTATGCTTAATTGAGCAGACATAAATATTTAAAGGGCAATTGCAGAAATAAGGAGTTGTTAAAATTTTTGTGTTAAATCTTTATACATAAACAAATAACTAGACGCATAATTAGCTTCATAGTTGCTTAATCTTACTTCATAATAGGTATTTAATGTCTGTATGCCTTCACCTGAAAGGGTGATTTTAGCCACTATAGCACTGTGGGAAGCTTGTCTAAGTTAATACAACGGGCTTAAGCTTCTTGTCTGCCCCAAGTCTTGTTATTGAGAATAGTTCAAGTAATTATTGCTGAAATTGGGTTAACAACCAAGCGCCAACTTGACTTTGATTTATTTGACGAGTTCGGCGTAATGCATCGTTTAATAAAGAAATAGCTAATCCTGGTAATACCTGAGATTCCGTAATCCGCCTACTACCTTGGTTTTCAATAGCAAAAGCCATAACTTGGACATTCTGGACATTTAAAATCCAGTATTCTTTCACTTCTAAATCTTCGTATAAAAGTCGTTTTTCACCTTGATCGTCAGCAAGTGAGGTATTAGCTACTTCAATAACCAAATCTGGTGGTGGATAGATATCTAGATTAATGATAGAAGTGCCGTAGGGAATGACATCAGCATTCTCGCCAATATAGTAAGACACATCAGGTTGAGCTTCCTTAAAGCCTGTTTTCCGATATGTACAATTATCTTTGCCATTTAGAGCAATGCCTTTGATACTCGCAAACAAGTTAACAGCAAAGATAATAATTGTATGGTCGCTGGCATGGTCATTCCCGATTGGCGGGATTTCAATCCTCATCTGTCCATTGTGGTAGTAACCCTTGGCTTTTTCGTAGGCAGGATTTTCAATTATTTGGATATATTCATCCCAAGTTGCTGCTATCCAGGTATCGGTTGCTAGTTGGGTCTGTAATTCGCTCATAATATTGCGAAAGAGGAACTTTAACAACGATCATATAAGAATCCGCTTTGAAAACTGAACCCATTTGCCTGGTACGCGTTCGCGTTGGCGTAGCCTCTCGTAGAGAAGCGTCTCGCAGAGAAACGCAGCACAAGTGCCATATTAGGAAATAGGCAATAGAAAAGAAGCATTTTTGAGTTGTACCTAGCTTCGCAAAAATCAAATCAGAGTTTTATATTAGCCTTACAATTGATTGCAAGGCTAACATTGTAGAGATTTTAATTATTTGGCTTTTTCAAAACTACATGGAAAGAATTTAAATACCCAGTAATGGTTTTAGCTAATGTCTTCTGCTGTTTCTTTGTAGTTATTGCCATTACTTGATATAATCTTCCTTCAGCAACATACATTCTACTTTTAGTGATTTTCCCTCCAGAATTGATGTACTCAATTTCTTTGCCAGGATGATTATTGGAACTACGAATATTTCGTTGACTAATCAAATTACTTTTCGTAGTCTTTAAAGCCATATCCCTTGCATTATTAAGTACAGCTTGGGGGTCAGCCATTTCACCGTAACTATAAGGAAAATCATTGTAAGTAACTACATATGCTACTTGCTGTTTTGGGGGTTGAGCAACAAATATTTCTAAGTTAATTTCCCCCATGTAAGTTTTTTGGGATTGGGTATTTCTGTTGGGGTTTCCCGGCATCAAAATAGTAAAGCGCCCATCTGGAGGGGTGAATAACTTCCATTTTGGCTGCACGGGTTGAGAAACCTTTGGTTTGACAACAGCCGCCGGAGGTTTGGGTTGACGCGCTTCCACGAAAACAGAACCACCAGACACAAAGGTGACGGCGATTAATGGCAACAGAATTTTCATTGTCATAGGTTTTACCTTTTGAGATGCTAATCTCACTGATGATGCTAGCTGTTATAACCTAGCAGCACATAAAGCAGCACCTATTAGCCCCACTTGCGGGTTGAGGATAATATACACGGGGATTTCTTCGAGGAGGCGGCGCATTCTGCCTTTTTGGGTGAAGTTTAATAAGAAACCGCTATTTTCGATTAAGGGCAGGATTTTGGGCGCAATTCCACCAGCAATGTATAAGCCACCATAAGGTAGGAGTTTCAGGGCAAGGTTGCCGGCTTCTGCACCATAAGCCTCTATAAATAATTGCAAGGTTTGTTCTGAAAGGCGATCGCTACCTTGCAATGCAGCAGTCCCAATAGCAGCACCGGGATCGACACTTTTCTCTTCCTGTCCAGCTTCTTGTTCCCAAGTTCTGACAATTTTGGCAATATCTGGTGATTCGGCGGCAAATTTGCGATCGCGCAAAAATTGATAAATCGCCACAATTCCCATTCCAGAAACCACCCGTTCTACAGAAATGCGTTGGATATCATGTTTATCCAGCAGGTATTTCAACAATTGAAACTCGATCTCGTTTCGAGGGGCGAAGTCAGCGTGTCCACCTTCTGAGGGAAAAACTTGATAGTAGTCTCCCTGCTTAATTAAAAATCCTTGCCCTAAACCAGTACCAGCACCAATAATTCCAATCGGGGTTTCGGGTTGAGGTTTGCCAACTTGCAACGTCAGCAAGTCTTGTGTTTGTAAACCTGAAATGCCATAGCCAACGGCGGCGAAGTCATTAATCAGAGAAATATGTGGGATACCCAATTCTTCTTCTAAACGTTCGGTATCTAGGAACCAGGCTAAATTGGTTAGTTTGGCAGTATTTTTGACAAGGGGGCCTGCGATCGCAAAACAAGCCTTTTCTGGTATTGGTGTATTAGCTTTGGCCAAGAACTGCTGCACTATGGGTACTAAATCGGGAAAATCAGCACTGTGGTAACTTTCCTGATAAATAGTATGTAAAGAGGGTGAATCTGATGTTTCAACCAATCGCAGAATAGTTTTCGTACCACCGATATCTCCTGCTAGTAACAATGTCATAGAACTTATTCGCGGATTAATGACTTTATTTGTACGATATACCCAACCTAGCAGAACCTATGAACACAAATCTCTATCAGAGGTTTAAGCAAATCGAATAACTTCTTCTATGTGGGTTAAATGGGAGGTATCTCCCGTTAGTTCTAATAACCATTTTGGATCTTCGCGCACGACTTTTACCAGAGAACATAAAGAAGCCTTAACTTCTGTTTTGGCAATTTCCCCCACTAGTCCCATTGCTCCGCCCAGTACAGATGCCCCATGTGCCACTAGTAAGATATCCTCTGGGAAGAACTCAGTAGCTAAACATCTGGCAGTTTGCCCAGAACGTTCTCGTACTTTTTCGTGAGTTTCAGGATATTTGGCGGCAATGCGCGAAGTATAGCTGGTGTCAATTCTGGGGAATAAATCTGCCAACGCTCGAGTTGAGAGTCTTTCGGGTTCTTCCGTCATCCAAACTGGATTTAGCCATTCACTCAAACCTGTTTCCAATTTAATTGGCAAGTTAAGCACTTCTGCAACTGCGTTTGCTGTTTGTACGGTTCGCAGGAAAGGAGAAGCAAAAATATGGGTAATATTTTCTCCTTTCAATCGTCTAGCTAACTGCTGTGCCTGCACCATCCCATCATCAGACAAAGGTGGATCATAGCGTCGTTCGGCGGTGAGAAACCAATCGGGGTTTACGAAATCGAGGCGGTTAGCGTGTCTTGCTATCCAGACTATTTGACTCATAGGTTTAATGATTCCGGTGAATAGAATTCGCCGCTAAACAAATATATAGATATCTGCAAGGAGGGCTGCAAATATTAATATAAGACAAAAAACGTAATAATATTTAATAATACTAATGATTAGGAAAAGTTATAAGTATAAATTAGTTAAGATTGTCTAATGAACTCAAATTGTAAGTACTAGATTAGGACGGTTCAAACCAAACTCCACGCTCAGTAACAAATAGTAGATGGCTGATGGTAATTGTTTTGAGTGTACCGTGACGTTGGCGATAGTAACATTCAAAAAGTAGAGAAAATAAATGTGGTTCTTCATGGAAGTAGCGGTAAAAAATAAACCCCTGCCAATCTATGCCAAACTTTTCAGTAATTTTACAAAATAGTGCATCAACATCATCACCATCTATTTTGAGGTCTTCCCGAAGCCGTGTATCAAGAGTAATATCTTTTGTTTGCACACCCAGTTCATTAGAAAGAATTGCTGCAAGTTGGTTAAATCTATCTGTAAATGACATAAACTTTTCAGGTGACAAACTCCAGTAGCAAGAATACTATCGATAAGGGAATTGTTAGCAGGAAATACTGGTTAAGCCTCTATAGGCTAGTACCAAGATAGGGTTATTGTAGGCATTGCTTTAGTCTTTTCAAAGCTAGATATGAATCTATAACATTGCTTACAATTTCAACCATCCAAATAGTTGCCCTACAGTTAATTGAAAGCCGTTAACTAAATCGGGAACTGGTAATATCTCTTGTTCTTCTTGTAAAAGTTCTGGTTGCTGCTTTGGTGGATAAACTAAAACAGAATGCTCATCTGGATCAATTAGCCAACCGAAGCGACTACCATGTTTTAAACAATGCAGAATATTTCCGGTTACTTTAGTCTGGCTTTGATCGGGCGAAAGAATCTCAATCGTCCAGTCTGGATATGTCTTAAAGACATTTGCCACTTCTCCACGCTCGTCTAATAAAATCCGTTCCCAAGCAAACACAGCTATATCAGGGACAATTGAACGTCCGCCAAAAGTACATCGCAATTCTGGGAAAGCAAAGGCAATTTTTTGACTTTCACCTATTTCATTTATACCTGTGACTAACTTACCCTGTAATTTGCTATGTTTTCCTTGAGGCATTGGCTTTTGAATAATTTGACCGTTGATGTATTCTGAGCTAGGCTTTGTTTCTGGAAGCTTTAAAAATTCTTCTAAAGTAAAGTTTTTAGTTAGTGATTTTATCATTTTTTTGTATCTCCAAAACTTTCATTTAATTAACCTAAATAAGCTTTTTTAACTCGCTCATCACTAATTAATTCTGATGCTGCGCCTGTTAAGGTAATAGAACCCGCTTCTAAAACATAACCGCGATCGGCAATTTGCAGCGCCAAATTTGCGTTTTGTTCAACTAACAAAATAGTCACGCCTGTAGCACGGAGATTTTCAATAATAGAGAAGATTTCCCGGACGATCGCAGGTGCTAAACCTAAGCTAGGCTCGTCTAAAAGTAAGAGTTGTGGTTTACTCATTACAGCCCGTGCGATCGCTAACATTTGTTGTTCACCACCGCTAAGGGTTCCTGCTAGTTGATTGCGTCTTTGTGACAAACGGGGAAATAGCTCAAATTGACGCTGAATATCTGCTTTTATCTCAGCTTGATTGGAGCGAATATAAGCACCCAAAAGTAAGTTATCAAATACTGTTTGCCTAGCTAATACTCTACGTCCTTCAGGACAATGGGCGATACCAAGTTGTACAACCTCGTGAGTTTGGCGGCGAGTAATATTATGTCCATTATAGATAATTCCGCCACTCTTAGGATTAACTACTTTGGATATGGCGCGGAGTGTAGTAGTTTTACCAGCACCATTAGCACCAATTAGAGTAACTACCTCGCCTTTTTGAATAATTAAATTAATTTTTTTGAGAGCTTGAATACCGCCATAATTAACATCAAGTTCTTGAACTTCTAAAATTGTATAATTTGGTTTAATATCGGCTTTCATCGGCGTGATAAACATTTTTTGGGTGTAATGCTAAATTTCAAGTTACCATAAATCTTACTTACTGAGTGCATCTATACCTTAATGACTAAGCCTGCTGATGTTAGTACCAAAAAATTAATCAGCCTCGCACCCAATAACTGGGTGAGATGGGTAACGCAGATTCCTGATATTGTTGCTGGGGAAATTCTAAATAGTGAATTTCAGTGGATTAGCCGGGAAAGCGATGTTTTAATCCGTGTTAGTAGTCCCCAACATGGAGAATTTTTGCTTCTCAACGAATTGCAATTACGCTATCAATCCAACATGCCACGCCGGATGCGTGCTTATGCTGCACTTGCAGAAGAAAAATATAACTTACCAACGTATCCCGTTCTCATCAATATTCTTAAAACTAGTAACAACGAAATACCCACAAGCTTTATATCAAATATTGCAGGATTACGGGCAATACAAGATTATCGGGTAATTAACCTGTGGGAAATTGATGTCAATATTGCTTTTCAACAACCCTTACCATCCTTACTGCCATTTGTACCCATTCTTAAAGGTGGTGAAAATGAATCTATTATTAGAGAAGCATTGCAAATTCTCCGTGCTGATGAACAACTAAACCAACTGGAAACAGTTCTAGCTTTTTTTGCTACGTTTGTTTTAGAGAACACGCTCGTTCAAGAAATCATGAGGTGGGATATGTCTGTATTACGTGAGTCACCTTGGTATCAAGAAATTTTACGCGAAGGGGAAGTACGCGGGGAAGCACGCGGGGAGGAACGCGGGAAAGCAAGCGGGGAACTACGAGGAATACTTTCTGCGATTGAAATTAATTTAGAGTTGAAATTTAGCGATCGCGGCTTACAATTAATGCCACAGATTAATCAGATTCAGGATTTGGAGCGTTTGAAGACAATTTTACGAAATGTTGTCACTGCAAATACTATTGAGGAATTGCAACAGACTTTGTAATTTTTAAGCTAATTATCATTCATTACCCAAATAAGCTTCAATTACAGCCGGATCGTTTCTAACTACCGATGGTTCACCCAAAGCAATCAACTGTCCAAAATCTAACACGGCAATGCGATCGCACAAACCCATAACCAAGGGTACATGATGTTCAATCAGCACAATTGTCAAACTAAACTGTTCTCGCAGACTACGGATAAATTCGCTCAGTTGCTGCTTTTCGTTGGGGTTCATCCCCGCCGCCGGTTCGTCGAGAAGTAAGATTTGCGGTTCTAAGGCTAAAGCGCGGGCAATTTCTAAGCGACGCTGATCGCCATAAGCGAAATTTTTGGCTTTCTCCTCAGCGCGATCGCTCAATCCCACCATCTCTAATAATTGCAAAGCTTTTCGCCTGCTTTTTTTCTCTTCCCGACGCGCTGGTGGTAATCCCAAAAGTCCTGTTAATAGATTGCTTTTATTATCTAAATGTCGGGCAATTATTACATTTTCTAGCGCTGATAATTCGCCAAATAAGCGAATATTTTGAAAAGTCCGAGCAATACCTAAACCTGCAATTTGATGCGGGCGTAGTTGGGAAATATTAGCACCTTTATAGCGTAATTCTCCACTAGAAAGGGGAATAAAAGCTGTAATCAAATTAAACAGTGTTGTTTTCCCCGCCCCATTAGGGCCAATCAATCCAAAAATCTCATATTGATTAACTGTAAAAGATACATTATTCACCGCTACTAAACCCCCAAAACGGCGAGTCAGTGATTTTGCTTCTAAAACAATGTTATTAGTCATTAGTCATTTGTCATTTGTCATTGGTTATTTGTTATCTTGTCTGCTTGGATGTCTTTGAAATTGATTTTATTAATAGCTTTTTACACTTTTTTAAAATATCTGGAGTTACAAAACCTTGCGGGAAAAATATAGTTCCCAAAACTATTAATATACCATAAATAATTAATCTTCCATCACGTAAAAATTGGGATAACCAATTGGGTAATCCTGCAATATCTGCTATTCTTCGTAAAACAATTTCTAATAATACTTTCAATACAATAGCGCCGACAACCGAACCTAAAAAAGTTCTAGAGCCACCAATTAACACAATCGTTAAATAGGTAATACTAGCATCAAAAGTACCTTGTCGAGCATTCCAGGTATTAAGAAAATGAGCGCTGATTACACCTACAATTCCGGCAAGAATAGCTCCGAGAGTAAAAGCTAAAACTTTATAGTAAGTGGGGTTAATTCCCATTGCACTGGCAGCTAATTCATCTTCGCGGATGGCAATAAATGCCCTACCTGTGCGAATACGTTCTAAACGGTAAAATAATACCATACTAACTAATAGTAATGGTACGGCAATCCACAAATATTCGATTTGGCTTTGGAAAGGTTGAGGAATACCAAAAATTCCTACAGCACCACCTGTAATATCTAAATTTAAGGATACAACTCGTAAAACTTCTACAAAAGCAATAGTTGCGATCGCTAAATAAATTCCCCGTAACCTTAATGCCGGAATTCCCACTATTACAGCTAATATACCGGAGATTAAACCAGCAATCAACATTTCTAATAGAAGTAATGGAATCGGAAATAAATTATTACTAGATGGAAAAACTTTTGTAGATAAAATCGCTGCAATATACCCACCTAAAGCATAAAATCCAGGACTAGCCAAAGACAATTGTCCAGCCATTAGTGGTAAATAAAGCGATAATCCTAATAAAGCCTCCAATACCATGTAGACTATTGGTGATTCATAAGTAGAGAAAAATTCAGCCATTGTAAAATATTTTGATTAAGGAGTCAGAAGCCAGAATTCAGGAGTAAAAGGGTTTCAGTCACCACTAAATTTTCAATTTTATAATCTACAATTCATGTCGAGTCTGTAGCTTGCTAGTCACAGGGTATCGCTTATAGCTAAGTAATTAATTCTGAATCCTGTATTCTGTATTCTTCTTCAAGCTGTTAATATTTGCTCTGCTGTTAACGCCAGTTCAGGAAAAGTTCGTGACACAATTATTTCTGAACCTCTAAAATATGTGCGTTGATATTTACCCTCAGCATCTAATAGAAAAACAAACACAGTCGGAACTTTGGAATTTCCCAAATATTCTCTTGAACCAATTGCCAAATAATCTACAATCCAATATTCTGTAATACCTAACTGTTGATATTCATCCAATTTATCAATGTAGTCATCTTCCCAATTAGTTGATGTTACCTCGATAGCTAGTTGGATGGGTTTTTCAAGTGCCGAATAAGAAGAGCGATTTGAGCGCCATACATCTTTATCTATGACACTTACATCAGGCTTGCGTCCTTGTTCTATTCCATTGACAGTTATGGTTTTTAGAACTGCTGTGTTTTTTACTACGTAATTCAGATTTAGACGTTTAATTTCATCATTGAAACTAAACAATATAAGATCAGCGATATCATCATGATTTCTAGTTGCACGCACTTCTACAATTTCTCCATCCACAAGTTCATATAAACCTTCTTCTGGACACTCTTCCAAAAATTGAGCGAAAGTTAATTTTTGTTTGGTGTATGTTTTCATCGCGCTACGTCTCTTTAAACTTTCTGAATAAACCGACGACCTAGCAAGCCTTGGGGTCTAACTAACAACATGATAAATAATATTCCGTAGGCTACAGCGTCTTTATAACCGGAATATTCCGCCGGTACAAAAGCTTCAACTAATCCAATGAGTAATCCTCCTAGAACTGCGCCGGGAATACTACCTAAACCACCTAAGACAATTACCGCTAAACCCCGCAACCCAAAAGCGATGCCAAAATATGGGCCAGCAATACTAACACTAGAAGCAACTAAGGTTCCTGCTAATCCTGCTAAGAAACTGCTGATGAAGAATGTGAGGATGATAAAGCGATCGCTATTAATGCCTAACAAACTAGCTGTAGTTGGATCTTCTGCGATCGCTTGCATTGCTTTACCATACTTAGTTCGATTTATAAAGTAGGTAATAATTGCCACAATCGCAACAGATACAGCAAAAATTATTATCTGAACGGTGCGAATCGGAATTGGATTATCTGGACTACCAAAGTTAATCGCAGGTGGTAAATTACCATAAGTATCGGCGGGGTATGTGTAACTTTCTGCGCCTACCAAATACTGGATTAAGTTCACAATTACCACCGCTACCCCCAAGCTGGAAACAACAGTTAATAAAGGATCAGATCCTTGACGGCGCAAAGGTTGAAAAGCAACCCGTTCCATCACCACCCCGATCAATCCTGCTAAGGTACTTCCTAAAATCAAGGCGATAGCAAATGGTAATTTGATCGGCAAGGCTGCATTCGCTAGCAAGCCATTAAATCCAAAGTTACCACCCATGAGCGCATAAGTGAAATATGCGCCCAAGGTAAAAATCGCGCCATGAGCTAAATTAATTATGCCCAAAATAGAATAAACCAAGGTATATCCCAATGCAAAAATTGCATAGATACTACCAATAGATAATCCATTCAAAAATTGCTGCAAAAATAGAGTTATATCCATGTTGCAACTATTTTATAAATACGAATTTTCCAGTGTTTCCATCTTTATCCATCTTAATTTGGGCAACGTAAAATTCTCTTTGAACCACATCACCTACTGGTGTAAAACCAATTCTACCTAAAGGAGTATCATACTCTCCAGAAAGTATTTGCTTGTTCAATTCTGTCCGCAGTTTATCAAGAGGTAATGTGCTGATTTTGGTCTTCTTATCCAACTCTTTAAGAGCTTCAACATACACCTGCACCGCCGCAAAAGCTTGACCGGTAAATTGGGCTGGTTCTTTTTTGTATTGCTCAATATAGGCTTGGCGAAATACTTTATTAATCTCACCAGGATATTCAGGACTGTAAGCTTGAGCAATCAGCACACCATCGCAAAGGGCTTTACACACTGATAAAACATTGGGTGTATTCAGACCATTACCACCAATAATTATGCCCTGATAACCCAGTTCTCGCAGTTGCCGCACTAAATTACCACCATCGGCAGCTAGTCCTGAAATAATTACTAAATCTGGTTTTAAGTTAATTGCATTGGTAGCTTGGGATTGAAAGTCTGTATCAGTAGTTTGGAACTTTTGAACGGTTACTAATTCTAGCCCCTGTTCTTTAACTGCTTGTTGAAAAATCTCCGTTTCTGATTTATTAAATGCATCGTTTTGGGCGTAAAAAACTGCCACTTTTTTAATTTGAGGATTCTGCTTGAGTGCAGCTTTCAGCGAATTAGGGGCAACTTTAGAAACGGGAGCAGATACACGAGCTACATAATCACCAATTTCTGGAATTCCGTTTGCAGTATTCGATGCTCCAATAACTGGAACTTTAGCACGTTCGGCGATGGGGTCAGCACTAAAAGCTTGCTGTGATAAAGTAGGGCCAACAATCCCGACAACTTTATCTTTATTAATTAAAGTTTGAAAAGCGTTAATTGCTCCAGCTTCATCACCGCTAGTATCTTGGGCTATTAATTTAATAGGAGTACCATTAACACCACCCTTACTATTAAAATACTTCTCAGCAATTCTGGCTCCCACAAATCCTTCTTGACCAAGTAATGCTACGTTGCTGGTTTGTGCCAAAGCGATACCGATGGGAATAGCACCCGATATGGTGGTTGTCTGGGTAGTGTTAGTTGTATTATTATTTGTAGTGCTGTCTGGAGTATTAGTTACAGAGCTACCGCCACCACAGCCTGTTAGTAGCAAAGCGCAAGTTGATAATAATGCTGTTGTTTGAGCGATCGCGTTATTCATCGTTAAATAATCATGCAGTTATTAGTTATTCTGCAAAAGTCAATAAGGTCTGCAAACTAAATTAGGCAGATTTATATTTTTGCAAGAATTTTATTTTATTAAATCATTTTTATTTGATTATGCAAATAAAAATATTCCATCCAAGTGTTTGCCAATCAAGTTATTAGAATTAATAATAATTTAACTATTCACAGCTACAAGTGAAGAGTATGTTACAGCTATGTAAAGATTTTTTTACAAAATATGAGATGTTTGCCTGTTAAATACTTTAAAAACATTCAATCCTTTTTCGGCAGCAATGGCGCATAGTTTTTCAAACAAATCTGTGCCATTAACTCTACCATTAAGCGGAGTTTGTAAGAACTTGGCTGCCCAGAGCAACGACACCCCATCTGGTACTACTAAAAAAGCTTTACGATAAATTTCTCGGAAATATGTATTCTTCTGCTATGTCGAAGTTAGCTGTGACATTTTGCACATCATCCAAACCTTCTAGAGTATCAATTAACTTGAAAAGCGATCGCGCCTGATCTGGATCAGTAACTTCTACACTATTACTAGGAATCCAGCGAAATTCGGCATCTGTTACTTTAAAGCCTTGATTTTTAAGTGCCTGGCTAAGGGTTTCTAAATTGCCAATATCAGTAAATACATCAGCCATCTCGTCTTCAGTCATCTCATAAGACTCAGCACCGCCTTCAAGGGATGCTTCTAAAAGCTGTTCTTCGTCAACTACACCCTGCACTACACAAACAGCTTTTTGGTCAAACATCCAGCTAACACAACCCACTTCGCCAAGATTGCCACCATTTTTACTAAAAGCTACGCGCAAGTCAGCAGCAGTGCGATTACGATTATCTGTGAGGGCTTCAATTAAAATCGCTACACCACCAGGGCCGTAACCTTCGTAGCGAATTGCCTCAAAGATAGCGTTATCTCCGCCAAAAGTGCCTACACCTTTAGCGATCGCTCGTTCAATATTATCATTGGGGATACTGGCTGCTTTTGCCTTGTCAATTGCCGTGCGAAGTTGAAAATTCAGCGCCGGATCTGGTACGCCGCTTCTAGCCGCCACGATAATCGCCCGCGATAACTGAGTGAAGGTTTTTCCCTTTTTTGCATCTACTACCGCTTTTTGGCGCTTAATATTTGCCCATTTACTATGTCCTGCCATAATCTGAAATTATCAAAACTCTCTTCAAGATTAAGATATAAACGCTTGCAATAACCACAACTTTGGATAATTGTGCAAGGCTAAGGGACTGACAAGAAATAAATTATCCAAATAAACGAACCGCAGAGACGCAGAGAACACAGAGGAAGAAATAGAGAGGATTTTTGCGTCAGTTTTGGAATATTTTTTTATTTGGAAGTCCCTAAGATCACAGTGTCAAAGTTAGGCTGAGGGAATTAAGGGAATTGACTAATCATTTTCATCAACATCATGCACGGTTTAAATTACAAAAGGTTCAAGTTCGCGGTTATGCCACTCATCTTCAATACGTTCAGTAACCAATGGTCTGATGATAAACTTGGGCGGACTACCATCCAAAACATCAATCCGCACACAAGAATAAGGCAGGCGGCTCTGAAAATTGTAATCATGACGACCCACAAAAAGCTTTGAATCGGCAACTTTTCGAGTGGGTTTACCTGCAATGCCTGTAAAAGTTTCCATTAATTCAGTCCCCTTTCGCCGTTGATAGCGGGGACGATGACCACTACCACCAGAGATAATGCAGTTAATGTGGGAGTCAGCAAATCCGGTATCAGTTGTGCAAAGATGCTCCAAACAGTGAGCATGACCGTTTAAAATTAAATCGACTATGGGACGTTCTTTAATTAGAGAACCAAGAGTTTCTGCTACTTGTTCAAACACCCAGCGCAAGCGGTGGCGAACCGCTAAGGTTTGTGCCTGGTTCCACTTGGTAGCTTCTGTGACATAAGGCGGATGGTGGAAAAATATTACACGTCCGCGCACTTCCGAGTTGTTCCAAGATTCGACTAGTCTGCTTCGCAACCATTCAAGTTGTTCAAAATCGATCGCAGGCATTTCATGAGATGCTAATTGTTTTTCAATATCAATTTTGATCTCGTCTATTTGGTCTAATTTGGCGCTAAGTTCATCCAGTTGTTCCGCTTCGGCGGGTTTATCGGGGTTGAGGCGATCATATCTTCCTAAAATCTGCAATTCTTCTTGATCTATTTCCTGGCGACGCTTTTGCAATTCCCGGCGGTAAATTTCCCCCTCTTGAGTAGCAGGTAAAGGTGACGGTGTATTAAAGGTATTAGAATCCAGTGCAAAAAAATCAATCCCGCCATAACGAAAGGTGTAATAGCGATTGGGTAAGCGAGTAAACTGTCCAGGTTCGTAACGCAAACAGCGCCCTGTATCGGTTTTAGCAGTATAGTGTCGATCTAAATGACGTTCTAATTCTTGTGGAGAAGCGATCGCTTGGGTATAATCCATAAATGCCCGTGCATAAGCATTTCCTTGATACGATCCATGCCAGCCAATCTCAATATCTTTATAGCGGAACAGGCGACGTAGTGAAGATGTTGCTCCAGTAAATAAACGGTACATCAACGGTACATCGTAGTAATCATGATTCCCTGGTACTGGCAAAAATGGCATGTTAAATACCATGCGATCGTAAGGAATGCTTTTTGGGTTGTCACCACCCACAAGAAATTCTCGGTAAGGCTCAATAAAGTTTGTTGAATAATACTCTTGGGAACCAACCACATAGATTACATCACCTGTGTGCAATACAAAACTGCAATCATCCTGGTGAGTCAGCATCAATTCGGCAACTTTTCGCTGGGGATGGTGGCGAGAATGGGATTTAGTGCCAGAATCACCGATAACCATAAAGGAAAATTCTGGACTATCTTCCCTGCGATCGTCAATAACCATGCTGGTTTGGTCAATTCCCCGTTGCACAAAACTTGGATGCATCCACCGCACCCGTTCCTTCATTTTTTGAATTTTTACAGGAATCGGTGGATCGGAAATCAATTTCATGGCTGATAACTCTTGAATGCTTAACGCACAAGCTGATTGTAACGAAATATTTACTTGTCATTAGCCATTTGTGAATAACCAATACCAATTCCCAATTTTTAAGGCAAATTTTCTCGCAATAATGCTCGAAAACCTGCTTGTTGAAAATGCTCATCAGCAGTCAGCGCTTCAGTGATTCCGCTATACTCCATCACAATAAAAGATACGCAATCTACAAATCCCCATTCTTTCTGTGTTTGTTCCCGATATAGCTCGAAAGCACGTTCGTAGAGTTCCTGGGAAAGAGGGACAATTTCTACTTTGGAGTCTGCTACTAGAGAATTTAATAATATGATTGCCGCCTGACGATAAGGTTGTTGAGATAAAGCATTGCCAATTTCCAACATTACCGCCTGTGTTGTCACCAAACGAGTTTCTGCTGCTTGTAACATTTTAGCCAGATGTAAGGCTCGGTCATGCAAGCGATCACTCGGTGCAGATAAGGCAATGGCAAATGATGTATCAAGAAAGACTTCAGAATGCATGGAGAGTTTACTTACTATATAAATATTTATCTATATTGGTAGACCAGTCAGGTGGCCCATCTAAGTTGAGCGATCGCGCCGTTTGCAGAAATGATACTGTTTCATATTCACTTGGCGGTAAAACTTCAATACTGATTCGCACGCGGGTATTGATTGGCAGTGCGATCGGTTCAGCCGGATAGAACACTTTGCCATTAAAGACAGCTGTGATTTTTTCTACCATTGTTTGCAAAAAATGCTTTTAGTCTATCCTAAGCTGGTTGTAGCAATACGGGTAGAGTAAACGATGTAATAACTAGTGAAGATACCTATATCTGTCTTACGAATTATATCAATTTTTCAAAATTTTCTAAACCACCAACTGAACTAATGTTAACTAAAATTGATAATGGTTCTAAGATAATGGGTTCAGGAGTTTGAATTTCTAACCAAGTTAGTTGACTGACGGCTTGTGCGCCAGGTAAACCTGCACCTTGGACTGTTACTTCATCCCATACGGCTGGGGGAATTAATATTCGCTGATACAGTTGAGGAAGAATTTCCAGTTGCTCGATAATTGATAAAGAGATGAGGGGACTGCTATCGGCAACAATCACAGGGTTAGTCATCGCGCAATTCGTCGGCGATTTGGTCATCATCTAAGTTGATAACAGGGATTTGCAAACGTCCTAGTTCGTACATGAACTGCGGTTTGTTCATGCTGCAAAAGGCGGCGGCTTTACCAAGCGATAGTCGGCGTAGCTCAAATAGTTTGACTGCGAGCAGAAATGTCAGTTCTGCTTCTAATGCTTGGGGTGATTTACCAGAGGTAATGAGTAAGTCATCGGGATAATGAAGGGATAGGATGTGCATAGTTAGCTTCTTGCTTCCTGATTCCTAATTCTTTCTTGATTATGACTTAATACCAAACCAACTAGGATAGCGATCGCACCCAGTAGTGACTGGCTAAATCACGATTAAATCGCTTATCGAAGAATGATGAGATGATGTTGCTTTGCATTAGCTTAATTCTGGAAAATATGCTGAGGCTTAACAGTCCGAAATTAAAGTAAGATTTCAGCTTAGTACTTATACTGTGTATTATGCTTAAGTCTCTGTCATTTGCTTTAGTTGCAGCTACCATTTTAGTTGCATCAATCAATAATCCCAGCAGTACTTTAGCGGGAACTTGTGCTTCTAAGTGTGGTTCTCGCCCAATTCAGTTTACACCTGGGCAACACATTCGGGTTGAAGTCGTAAATAGCACACCCAATCTGATCAAAATACAACAACCCTCTGGCACTGGTGCAATATCTTTGAGTCCAGGGCAGAAATTAAATTTAGAACAAATAGAGGGTACGGAGCCAAATACATCTCTGATATTTTGGAGTGAGAAGGGTTTATCACTACAAGCAATCGTCTCGAAACCTAACTTTGGCACATTGCGGCTAGAACTCCGTCCGACTTGGCGCTCTCCTGGCGATCGCTCGTTATATATTATGGATGATGGTAGAATCAACGTGTTTTAGATAGCAAATAGTGTTATTAGTTATGGGTTAAGAAACAACTCTCAATTCAATACTCATAACTCTTGTAGAGACGCGATTAATCGCGTCTCTACTCCTAACTCCTAACTTTATACTGTGCTAGACCGACCTGTATCTGAACTCTCAAAGCCTCACCGACGCTTACCCAATCAGCGCTGGCAAATTTATCCACAAAAGCCAGAATTTGCCCAAAATCTGGCAGCTTTGACAAATATTTCACCCATTATCAGCCAGTTGTTGATTAATCGGGGCATCGAAACACCAGAACAGGTACAAGCATTTTTAAATCCAGAGACTTTAGTTTTGCCTTCGCCGTTGGAAGATTTCCCAGATTTGGCGATTAGTTTGGAGTTGTTGCAAAATGCGATCGCTTCTCAAACAAAAATTGCGATTTGTGGTGATTATGATGCTGATGGGATGACCAGCACTGCTCTCCTTTTGCGTAGTCTCCGCACTTTGGGCGCACAGGTAGATTATGCTATTCCCAGCCGGATGCACGAAGGTTACGGTATCAATAAACGCATAGTTGAAGAATTCCACAGCGAAGGCGTAGGACTAATTCTGACTGTAGATAATGGTATCTCTGCGTTTGAACCAGTTGCGAGAGCTAGAGAACTTGGTCTAGCAGTGATTATCACCGATCATCACGATGTACCCCAAAAATTACCGCCAGCTAACGCTATCCTCAACCCTAAACTGATAGCTGAATCCTCACCTTATCGGGGTGTTGCTGGTGTTGGTGTCGCCTACATTTTGGCAGTGTCTCTAGCGCAACAGCTAGGGGAGACTAAGGGCTTGATTCAGCCGATGCTAGCACTATTTACACTGGGAACGATCGCAGATTTAGCCCCCTTAACAGGCGTGAATCGCCGTTGGGTAAAACGCGGTTTACAACATTTACCCAAATCCAACTTACCTGGAATACAGGCGTTGATTCAAGTGGGTGGTGTGCAGGCGAGGGGAGAGGAGAGAGCAGGGGGAGATAAGGAAAAACTTCAGTCCCCAGTCCCCAGCCCCAAATCCCTCAAACCTGAAGATATCGGTTTTCGCTTGGGGCCACGAATTAATGCTATTGGCCGGATTGGTAATCCCCAGACTGTGATTGAATTGCTGACTACAGATGATATGGGGGTGGCGCTGGAAAGAGCAATGCAGTGCGAACAAATCAACGCTTCTCGTCAGGAAATGTGTCAGCAAATCGAACAAGAAGCGATCGCTTATGTAGAATCAGAATTTGTTGCATCTCTACAGCAAAACCGTGTATTAGTTGTTGTTCAACCCAATTGGCATCACGGCGTTATTGGCATTGTCGCCTCCCGCTTGGTAGAACGTTACGGCGTTCCCGTGTTCATCGGTACTTATGAGGATGAGGGACACATACGTGGTTCTGCACGCTCAATTCCAGAGTTCCATGTATTTGAAGCTTTGGAATATTGTCACGATTTACTAGGGAAATTTGGTGGACACAAAGCAGCCGGGGGATTCTCTCTACCAGCAGAGAATTTAGAGATGGTGCGATCGCGTTTGATTGAGTTTGCTAACCAGTGTCTTGAACCGCAGCATCTCAAGCCTCTGCTCAAAATTGATGCAAAAGTCAACCTCAATCACATAAATCAGCAGCTTTATCAACAGCTTAATGCTCTACATCCCTGCGGTATGGACAACCCCGATCCAGTTTTTTGGACAGCTAATGTTCAAGTGGTTGAGCAAAAAATTGTTGGGAAGGGTCACATTAAACTAACAATTGCCCAAACTATTGATAATCAGGAATATAAAATTAAAGCGATCGCTTGGCGTTGGGGCGACTATTTCCGCTTACCGCCGCGAGTGGATGTCGCTTATAAACTACGAGAAAATTACTTTAACGGTAACACCACCATCGAGCTAGAGTTAATCGGTGTCAGATTGCCAGTTCAGCTTCAACAATTTTTTGCTTCGCCACCTATCCCGTCAAGTGCTACCTTTGAGTACAATCAGCGACAATATACTTGTGGTTTTTATAAAAATGGTATTGGGGCAGAATTAAGAATTAAAAATCCTGAAGGTAAGGTATTAGTCATGCAGCCAGGACATATAATCGGTTTACTGGGCACTAATCGTCAAAATGCCAAAGAAGTTGATATTTCCCAACCACAGTATGACGGTATTATTCAAGCTGCACTTCAGGCGTTATCGGTATTGAATGCTGAGTTATGAGTTATGAGTCTTAAATTCAACAATTTTTTCAACTCAGGACTCACTACTCAGCACTCAGAACTGTTATAGGTTGCCGTTGCGAAATGCCAACAAAAAGATTACCACTGGCCCAGCAATCACAATTAGCCCCACGGACAGCAATTGGAAAATAACTTCCCAATTTATACTGGTAAAAGCGTTAAACAAAGCGTCCATTTTTCCTTTTCTCCTCCCAATTGTCTTAAAAAATTCAATAACTTAATTAGGAAACCCGAAATCGATCATATCTGGCTATGGCCTGCTAGATTTAATTTACTTAACAAAATTATAAGAAAAGACATAAAAACTTGACATCCTCCCGCCACTGGAAACGGAAGTACCGAATGCAGTGGGGGATTCCAAAGATCACTCTTTGGGTTTCCTCTTTCCACGAGTTGATTTGCTTGAAGGAGTTTTCTCACCCAAGTATTGATCAGCCTCTCCAGAGGCGTTAGTTCCGACGTGACCCGCCGTACTTAATCCCTTTTCTAATATGTTCCGCGCCGCGTTCCAATCTCTGTCTTGAGTGTGTCCACAATGAGGACAAATATGAGTTCTAGTGCTAAGAGTCTTTTTGACAACTTCACCACAATTAGAGCAATTTTGGCTGGTGTAGTAAGGTGGAACTGCAATTGTCACCACGCCGAACACCTTACCGAAATACTCAACCCATTCACGAAACAGCGACCAGGAAGCGTCACTAATCGATTTAGCAAGGTGCCTATTCCTCACCATATTCCGCACATTCAAATCTTCATACGCCACAAGGTCGTTAGACCTCACCACGCACCTTGCACATTTTACAGCAAAGTCTTTACGCTGGCGACTTACTTTGAGGTGCTTACGCGCAAGTTTATTTCTAAACTTGACTCTGTTGTTAGAACCCTTTTTAGTCTTAGACAAATGGCGTTGCAACCGCTTCAAAGACTTCTCGCTTTTACGAAGATGTCGGGGATTTGCAACTGTTTCCCCGTTACTATCTGTATAGAAATGGCTCAGTCCCAGATCAATACCAATAGTTTTACCTGTCGGTTCTCGCCTTTCTACTCGCTCTTGGTCAATGCAAAACTGTGCATAGTACCCATCAGCACGACGTACAACCCGCACCCTCTTAAATTGTTTAAGTTGGTAGAAATGCAGGTCACGGGTTCCCCAAAGTTTAAAGGTTCCTGCCTTAAACCCATCCGAGAAAGTGATATACCTGCGGTCGTCAGAAAGCCGCCATCCACAGGTTTTGTACTCAACGGAACCGTGTGTTTGCTCTTTCTTAAACTTTGGAAATCCTTTTTTTACTCGTTTGCTTTTTTTGCAGTTGTCAAAGAACCGAGCAATTGCGCTCCACGCTCTTTCAGCACTAGCTTGTCTTGCCATCGAGTTCAACTTGGATACCCAAGGAAACTCAGTGTTGGCAGCAAGCACAGCGCAGAATTTGCTGAGGTCGTATCGCCCAATACCCTTGTTATCCATCCAGTACCGAAGGCAAGCATTACGAACAAACCGCGCAGTTCTAATCGCTTCATCAAGCGCTTGATATTGCACGTTTTGTCCTTCAAGTTTTGCTTCAAATACCAGCATGTTTACGTTATGAACATTAACGTAAATTATAACACAAAAAATGCGAAAAACCTAGCTATCCCCTCTCTCTTGCTAACTTTCAGTCAGCTATGGCCGGAGGATGCTAGGTTTAACGCAAACACGATTTATGAGGCAGTGCGTTAGGCGGCGAGCCACTTTTGTTGCAACTGCCGTCTCGCCGCCATAATCTTTAATTATGGCGGGAGCCTTCTCTCCGATTTAGGTAAAATTAATAGCATTGGGCATTGATTATTAATTTATTTTCCCTGCTCCCTATTCCCCACTCCCCATTCCCCATTCCCCAATCCAAAATGTCAACTTGGCAATGTGTAAAACAATGTGGAGCCTGCTGTAATCTGGATCCCGCAGATCGTCCAGATTTGGATGAGTATCTCTCTCCACCAGAACTAGAACTCTACCTCAGCATGGTAGGCGAAGATGGATGGTGCATTAATTTCGACCATACCACGCGAGAATGTCGTATCTACTCAGATCGTCCCCGTTTCTGCCGCGTAGAATCAGAAGTATTTCAAGATATGTATGGGGTTGAACCTGAAGAAGTCAACGATTTTGCTATTGACTGCTGTCGTCAGCAAATAGAAGGAGTATACGGCGATCGCAGCTTAGAAATACTACGCTTCGATAAAGCTATTGGCCCGTAAAGAGGACGCAAAGACACCCGATAATTTTTTATCTCTATTTATGTAGTTGCAATTTATTACAACAATCTGAGAATATGATAGAAATATGAAAGCAACTTAGCAACCAAACTACTGCCTGTGAAACTTGACTCTGCACCTTTGGAGATTTGTGGCATAGCTCAGACTGAAATCGAGCTAGAACTGAAAAACAGCACTGATTTTAACTTAACTCCTGCGATCGCCCAGCCAGTTCAGCCTATAGTTGCCGATAGTCCCCAAAAGCAGCAATCAGCACTAGTAGTTTTTGGTACAACTTTTATAACCATTTTTCTAGCAGAAATTGGAGATAAGACTCAGCTATCCACTCTGTTAATGAGTGCAGAATCTCATTCGCCGTGGGTGGTATTTATCGGATCTGCGGCTGCACTGATAACCACAAGCTTATTAGGCGTGCTTTTAGGTAGTTGGATAGCCACGCGACTCAGCCCAAAAACTGTAGAAAAATCAGCAGGTGTGATGTTGTTGGTGATTTCCCTAATGCTCTTTTGGGATGTATTTACTAGTCATTAGTTATTTGTCATTTGTCATTTGAAAAACTCCCCATTCCCCATTCCCCCTAAAATATATGGATTGGCATCTCTTAGGACTGAGCTTTATTACAGTTTTTTTATCAGAATTGGGTGACAAAAGTCAGCTAGCAGCGATCGCACTTTCAGGGCGTTGTAATTCTCCCCGTGCAGTATTTTTCGGCGCAGCAGGCGCATTGCTGTTGACAAGTCTGTTGGGGGCATTAGCAGGGGGAGCAGTAGCAGAATTATTACCTACACGGTTGTTAAAAGCGATCGCTGCTGTTGGATTTGCCATTCTTGCAGCACGCCTGCTGTTATTTAACAATGAACCATCAACGGATTCTGAACAGACACCCTAAGAAAGAGTCAGAAGACTTCACCAATGAAAGGATAGAGTTATAACGCCGTCAAACTCTAAATTCATACTGAATTCTGATATCAGGTTCGGTTAAATACTTATAACATCTGTAGGTTGGGTTGAGGAACGAAACCCAACGCTTGATCCTTGCTCATCTTGGGTTTCATTGCCGTTCAACCCAACTTACATCGAGAAGTTTTATTATAAGTAATCACCCGAACTTGATATGACTCCTGAATTGTTCTTTACAAAACCTCCCAAGCAGTTCCTTTGTAGCCGTATTGAAAGATTTCTGGATGTAAAATTTCTGCCAAAATTTCTAGAGAATCTACCAGTCGGGGCCCTGGACGATTAAAGTATGAATTGCCATCAGTTATGTAGACTCTACCAGCTTGGGTAGCGTGCAGTTTTTCCCACTCTGGACGTTGAGTTAACAAACTGGCTTCTTGGCGAGTGCGATTCAAATCAAATCCACAAGGCATAAAAACAATTATGTCTGGATTAGTTGTTAATAGTGTTTCCCACTGCAACATAGAAGAAGGCTGACCTGTGGAGCAAAATAGAGATTGTCCTCCTGCTAAGTTAACTAATTCAGGAATCCAATTAGCAGCGACCATTAAAGGATCAATCCACTCAATACAGGCGACAGTAGGCTGTTCATTTAAAGAAAGTCCTTGGATTTTTTGCTGACAAATTTTGACGCGAGCTTCTAAATTTTCTAAGACTTTTAATGAATCTACCTCGAAGATGTGACTGACTCGTTCAATGTCAGCCCAAACATCTGGGAGAAGATTGGGTTGTAAAGAAATAATCTGCGGTTTACTCTTAATAAGTGTAGCAACTGCCTTTTCGACTTCTTGTAAGCTAACAGCACAGACATCACACTGGTCTTGAGTAAGAATGTGGGTAGGCTCCAACTGCTCTAAAACATCTGTTTTGATTTCATAAATACTGAGAGCAGATTGTAATAAATTGTTCACATCATCGTGAATTTGGCTACTGGATGCATTGGAATCTAAACGTGCTTGGGTACAAACGGGGCGATTGAGGATTTCTGGAGGGTAATCGCATTCGTGCGATCGCCCTACAATAGCATTAACTAACCCTAGTGCCGCTAAAATCTCTGTTCCACCAGGAATCAGAGAAACAATTCTCACATTATTATCCGTCATTGCTCCACCTCTATAAAAGCTCCCGTTACCTTAATATTCGCAAAATTTGAGTCATTGAGTATCTTTCTTCAGGAGAATCAACGGTATTTTGGTAGTCATACTTAATTCTCTCCAGAACTTGATGTTTAACCCCAAGTCTAATAAAGTTGAATTTCGTAAAGCTTTATAAGCAAAATCACGTAGTAAAAATTGTTTTAAGTATAATTATAGTTAGCAAAAATCACTAATTTGAAGTATTAAAAGTTATTATGGTAATCCTACTTGATTTATTAAGATTAAAAGTCACAGATTTCCTACTTTTGAAACAAGTCTGAACTTTTCTCTATCAGAATTGATTTAAGATTGCTATAGCAAAATCTAGTTTAGAACTCATTATTCAGAATCAAAATATTTAATTTTAAAAAATAAAGTTTCCGGTTCTGAAAAGCACCAGGTAGTAATTGTAGTTATACAAAGATAGTTCTACTTTTTACGTAGAACTGTAAAGCGAAATTATTTCTTCTTGAGGTCAAGTAATGCAGGTGCTGTCAGCTAGAGATATTACAGAGCAAAAGCAGTCACAAGAGGCTTTACAAATCAGAGAAAATAGTCGGCGAAAACAAAGCCAGACGTTAGTACAACTGGCAAGAAGCAAGACATTTCAACAAGGTAATCTCAATGCAGTATTAAGAGAAATCACAGAAACTGCTGCTCAGACGCTTTTAATCAAGCGAGTTGGGGTGTGGTTATATGATGAAGAACGCTCAAAAATTGAATGCATTGATTTATATGATCTACATACCAAGGAGCATAGCTTTGGTAACTTGCTTTCACAAGAAAATTATCCAGTTTATTTCCAGGCTTTAGAAGAGGAACGTACCATTGCCGTAGATGATGCCAGAAACGATATAAGAACCCAAGAATTATCCGAGTCTTATCTTTCTGTTTTGGGCATCACATCCGTACTGGATGCACCGATTTGGCTGGAGGGTCGTTTAGTAGGCGTAGTGTGCCATGAACACATTGGCGATGTTCGCCAATGGACTTTAGAAGAAGAGACTTTTGCAGGCTCAATTGCAGATTTTGTGGCTCTGGCTATAGAAGCAAGTGAGCGAAATATTGTACAGGAAGCGCTGCGACAAAGTGAGGCACAATTCCGAGCAATTTTTGAGCGTTCTTCTATCGGTATTGGACTTATAAATATGAAAGCAAAAATAGTCGATACCAATCCAGTACTGTGCCAGATTTTAGGATATAGCCGAGAAGAATTATACGGCAAGAGCTTTACAGATTACATTTCCATACAAAAAGGAGATTTAAAACTTTACAAACAACTGATGTCAGAAATTCGCACCAACTTAGGGAAAACTTCAAAGTTCGGCTTCCAACCCTCCAAACATCAAGAACAGTTTGTTGAAAGACATCGCATTGAACTGGAAAGACGCTGCTTGCATCAAAGTGGTAGCTTCGTTTGGACTCACATCTCTGTTTCTGTTATACCAGACAGCAATGGTGAACCTGAGTTTTTTCTAGCGATGATTGAGGATATTACTGAACGCAAGGAAATAGAGTTGAAACTGCGTGCTTCTCAAGAAGCAGCAGAAGCTGCTAGTCGCGCAAAAAGTGAATTTTTAACAACCATGAGTCACGAACTGCGAACACCTCTTCATGCGATTATGGGTTTGTCACAGTTGCTGCAACAAGAAATAGTTGGCTCTCTCAATGAAAAGCAGAACGAATATGTAAGTTGTATATATAGTAGTGGTGAGCATTTACTGGCACTGATAGACGATATCCTTGACTTATCTAAGGTAGAAGCAGGTAAAGAGGAATTATTACTGTCACCTTTGCCAGTGTCAGATTTATGTAATTATGCCATCTGGACAGTGCGCGATCGCGCCTCAGAAAAAGGTTTACAACTCACCTGTAAAATTGATATACAAGAGAATATTTGTATTGCTGATGAGCGGCGCATCAAGCAAATGTTACTCAATCTGCTCACCAATGCCATTAAATTCACCCCAGCAGGTAATGTATCACTAGTAGTAAAAAAATTACCGCAAGGAATAACTTTCACAGTTTCAGATACTGGAATTGGTATAGACTCAAGTCAGTTTCAATTTATATTTGAACCCTTTAAACAGCTTGATAGTCGTTTAAATCGGCAGTACGAAGGCACTGGTTTGGGATTAGCTTTAACACGCAAATTAGCACGTTTGCACGGTGGAGATGTTACCTTTACATCGACTTTGGGAAAGGGTAGCGAGTTCACTTTGTTTCTTCCAAATCCAGTCCTTTCGGAAGCAGAGAAATATGAAACAGATGAATGAAAAATTTTTACTTTATGCTTGGGTTAGCGACAGTTTTACCCAGGAAGATCCTCCCAATTCCCTTAAAAAGAGTTGCCCTAATTTACTGTTTTTAAGGAGGGTTAGGGAGAATCAAACCTTAGCTTCAGCGTATTGGTTTATACTTCCTAGTAATTTTTCTAGTTTAATCTGCCCCTTCAATTGGTGCAAAACCTTGACGCTGAATATTTTCTGTCACCGCACGTGGTTCTAAAAATTGCAGTAGATAATCAGGGCCTCCTGCTTTAGAACCCACTCCAGAAAGTTTGAATCCACCAAAGGGTTGCCGCCCAACGATCGCTCCGGTAATATTGCGGTTGATATACAAATTCCCAACTTCAAACTCTGTCTGCGCCTGCTGAATGTGCGAAGGTGTTCTAGAATAAAGTCCTCCAGTTAAGGCGTAGTTTGTCCCGTTGGCGACTGTTAACGCTTCTTGAAAATCTTTTACCCTAATTACCGCCAGCACTGGGCCAAAAATTTCTTCCTGGGAAATTACCGCATTTGGCGAGACTTCGCTAAATATGACAGGGCCGATAAAATATCCTTGTTCCGGTGCTGGTAATTCCAAGGCTACTTTTGCTTCTGCCTTACCCTTCTCAATATACTCGCGGATGCGATCGCGGGCATTAGCATCAATCACTGGCCCAACTTGTGTACTTGGTAACTCTGCTTCCCCAATGTTCAAGGATTTTGTCGCTTCTACTAATCGCTGCACAAAAGCTTCATAAATCGGTTCCAGCACAATCACCCTGGAAGCAGCAGAACATTTTTGTCCACTGTAACCAAATGCCGACTGCACAACTCCTACTACGGCTTGGTCTAAATCAGCACTTTCATCCACGATAATGGCATTCTTGCCACCCATTTCAGCAATCACTCGTTTCATGTGCTTTTGTCCGGGTTTTAAGATTGCGGCTTCTGCGTAAATTCGACAGCCGACTTCTTGGGAACCTGTAAAAGCAATTACATGAGTATCTGGATGATTTACCAAATAAGCGCCCACTTGTGAACCCTTACCAGGTACGTATTGAAATACACCTTTAGGAAAACCAGCATCTACCAAAATTTCTGTGAGTTTTGCTGCAATTACAGAAGATGTTTCCGCAGGTTTGAGGAGAGTACAATTGCCTGAAACTAAAGCTGCAACTGTCATTCCACATGCGATCGCAAGAGGGAAATTCCAGGGAGAAATTACTACAACAATTCCCCGTGGCTGGTAGATATAACGATTAGTTTCTCCAGCAAGGTCATAATTAACACCTTTATCTAGCCGTTCTATCTCATCAGCATAGTACCGACAAAAGTCTATCGCTTCCGAAACCTCTCCGTCAGCTTCTTTAACTGGTTTCCCAACTTCCAAAACTATCCAAGCTGAAAGTTCGGCGCGGCGGAGTTCCATCAAATCACCCGCTTTCCGCAAAATATCAGCGCGTTGTTTGGCGGGTGTTCTCCTCCATTCAGGAAACGCTGCTTTAGCTGCTTGCATTGCCTGTTCAGCTTGTTCAACGCTAATTAACCCAACCTTACCAACTACTTCACTGAAATTAGAAGGGTTGAGAGAATCAACAAATTCCGGCGGATTAACATATTCTCCATTAATCAACGGCAAATAAGTTTTACCCAATTGTTGACGAACGCTTTGGAAAGCTTTCGCCGTTTTCGTTCTTATCTCTTCCACCGCAAAATCGGTATCAGCTGCACCGAGGAAATGAGAGTTATGAGTTAAAGATTTTTCTTCTTTGACAATTGGCGGCGCTAATAACTCCTCAGTTGGTCGATTTTCGAGATTTTGCCGTAAAAAAGAACTATTCGCTGTATTTTCCAACAATCGGCGAATTAAATACGCCATTCCAGGTAATAATTCACCGTAGGGACAGTAAACTCTAACTCGATAGCCTTTGTCAACCAACGCTTTTGCAACTTTATCACCCATGCCGTAGAGGACTTGCAATTCAAAGCGACGGCGAGGAACATTTAAACTTTCAGCTATGGCAATGGCGCGAGAGTGCGATCGCACATTATGGCTACCAATGGCAGAATACACATATTGGTGATTTTCTAGCAATAACTGAGTGATGGCTTCAAAGTTAGCATCGGTTGCTGCTTTATCGTTGTAAACTGGCTGTGGCCAATGCTTTTGGGCCGCTTTGATAGTTTCTTGATCCCAATATGCACCTTTCACCAAGCGGATTGTCAAGGGATAACCGCGTTCTTTCAACCAAGAAATTACGTTTTTGGCATCTTGTTCACTATCACGCAGATATGCTTGAATCGTCATGCCGATATCTGTGCGTTGCCGAAATTCTTCTTCTAATAAGAGTTTTTTCAGGATGCTGAGAGTTATATCCTTATAAGCATACTGTTCCATATCAAAATGCACAGCTGCGCCTAACTCTTTAGCACGACGTAAAAGGGTACGAATGCGATCGCTAACTCTCTCCTCACTACCTTTAGCATCTAAAGGATCAAATTGGGAATAAAACGCCGTTAATTTAACAGAAACCTGAACTTTTGGGATTGTTTCGCCATCAGCCTCATCAATAGCCGGGATAGCAGCCCAATTCTTTGATGCTTCCACCAATTGTTGCATTAATTCTAGATAACGTTCTAGATAAGACTGCGCTTCGGCTTCGGTAATTACAGCTTCACCAAGTAAATCAATGGTAAAAGCCATTTTTTCTTTTCGTAGTCGTTCAACTGTTTTGATGACTTGTTTTATATTTTCCCCAGAAATATATTTATGGGCAAGAGTCTCAACCGCAGTCCCAACGGTTGTAGCAGCAACTTGTCCTGGCATCGAGTCAGGATTAGCAAAGTTTAGCATTCCCTTTAAAGCTGCCGGTAATTCTACAGACTCATCGCCTAAATATTCTTGTAAATGTGAGGCAATTTCTGATTTACTGTGTAAAGCAGGTAGCGTGTCTATAAAGCGAAATAGTTGCACCCGCAACCCAGGATTACTCATCGCCCAAGCTAGTAATTTATCATCCCAACGCATTTGATCCCGCAGGGAAGAAAAAAACGAACGATTTTCCTGGGTTGCTGCTAGAAGTTGTTTAGCAATTTCTTGGGTTTTAGCTTCGTAGGTGCTTGTTTGTACTTGTAATACCACTGATAATAAACTCCGTTAATCTAGGCAAGGCTTTTTGTACAAAGCCTGTGTCTTCTATTTTGACGCTTTCATTTAGCTGTCACCATATCTAATGATTTTCTAAGTTGCAATTTAAGTTTGGCAGCAAGAAAATTCTAAGTAGTGGCTTTTATCAGATTTTTGAGGAACACGGATAATTCGGCACAAGGGAAGGATTTTCCGGTTTTTACCCTTATTTCTCTGATTGCATCTCCCGTCTGTGGTTTTAACAGGATGTACTTGTTTTTTCCAATACTAAGAATGGGTATACTCACTCTATGCCTACAGAAAACTTTATGGATATTTTATTTTCTAACTGGCAACACACACTCCAACCCTTTGGCGTTGGCCAGTTAGCGGCTGAGAAAGCCTTTAATGACTTGGTAGCAGCTTACTCTAGCCCTAGTCGCTACTACCATACACTGAAACACATTCATCACCTTCTCAGTACAATTGAGATTTTGCAAGGCTACGCTAATAACCTACCTGCTGTTCAACTAGCTGCCTGGTTTCACGATGTAGTGTATGACACTAAAGCTCAAGATAATGAACAACGAAGTGCAGACTATGCTTTTGAATTGCTGAGTGATTTAGGTATTCCAGAAAGTACTATAACTACTGTTACCCGTCTCATTTTGAATACTAAAGACCACCAGGCTGCGGTGAATGACTATGATAGCCAAGTTTTACTTGATGCAGATTTAGCGATTTTGGCTGCTAACTCAGTGCATTATCTAGAATATGCCCATGCCATTCGCCAGGAATATAGCTGGATGTCAGAAGGGGATTATATCACAGGTCGTCAGCAAGTTTTAGAGCGATTTTTACAGCGATCGCGTATTTATTATACGCCTTTAATGTTAGAGTTTGCCGAACCCTCTGCCCGTGGTAATATCCAGGCAGAAATTAAGTTTTTATTAATGGAATTTGCGGTTACATAAACAAAGTCCAATGACCTAAGCCAAGATAAAATTAGCAAAGGTAAGCCCTTTATTTTTAATCCGTACAGGTGGGTAATATCATCTCCGGTAAATTACTTGTGATATGTCATTGCGAGTGTAACGAAGTGGAATGAAGCAATCGCAGGGGTTCGGAGATTGCTTCACTTCCTACTGCTATAAATTTTGAATTGCCTAACGTCTGCCGCCGCCACGGTGAGGCACGTCAACTTCAGTTTCTTGTAGCTTTCTTTTCGGTGCAAAGACTTCTTGATGTTGTTGTTGCTGAATTTTTTCCTGTGCAAACTTGACACGGGTACGAACTCCGAGATCAACATCTGTATCGAGCATTTGCTGAAGTTGATTGGTAATTCGTGATCTTTGATCGGGTAAAGTGGCTGCTATAACGATCGCTAGTGTTTCTAAACTCGTCACTGCTGCATAACGGACTACCCATTCTGGATCTTGAGAAATTAGTAATAGCGCCTCTAATACCTCAGTCTGAACGGATTCTAGTTTCTCAGGCGGTACTTGATGCCAGCGCAAAGTGCCTAGCCCTCTAGCTGCTGCCCGCCGCACACTTAAAGAAAAATCAGTTTTTGCAGCCTCAAATAAGGTATCCAGCGCCCGAACATCGCCAATTCCCGCTAAGGCACGAAGTGCCCAAGCTCTAGCACCATAGTTATAGTCATCAATTAGTTCTAGTAGTGGCAATACTGCGGCTTCCCCGATCGCAATTAATCCATCTACTGCCGCCACAGCCGCCCCTGGATTGTTGTAGCCCAAAGCTGCAATTAAAGTGGGAACAGATTCCTCTAAACCAGATGCTGCTAACTCTTGAACTGCGTCTACTAAGCGTTCTGACGAGTCTGCTTCTTCTACAGCACGGATCAGAATTTGAGCAAGATCGCTGTTATTCATAACAATTTTTCATGAGTAATTGACCGTCAGCCAATTGTAGCTGAAGTTATCCGTAACTGACTCATACATAAACCCCCTAACCCTAATTTTGCAGTTGGGCTGGGGGTTTATATGTAGTGAGCATTTTAATGCAACGTATTAATAACAACTTGCTGTCTAGAATTTAGGACTATAATAACGAGTCCATCAAATTAATGACTTTTATCGCACCTTCTGACAAAGTATTTCGTGTGGTGTGATTGACTTGATGTTCTAATAATCCTTTGAGAGAAATGAGCTTGAGGCTATTCTCAGCAAGAGTCTGTGCGATCGCATCTGCTGCGGGTAAATATCCAATCGCTCCCAAATCTGCTAAAACTGCTCGACGCAATTGTAATCTTTCACCTGCCAAAGCCTTTACCAACCTTTCTCCATAAACTGGTTCTTGGGTTAATTGATACATTGCTCGTGCGGCAGCATATTGTACCAATTCGATTGGATGCTCTAAAAATGGGTTTACTAAAGGGATAACTTCAGTCGCCCTCAATGTTCCCAAGGCTTCTAAAATGGCCTCGTAGGGTTGAGATAAATCAGGCTGCTGTGATCCAAGCTGCTCTCCCTGCAAACCTACTGTTAATAGTTTGATTAGGGCAGGAATACAAACCGGATCGCCTAACATTTCTAAGGATTGTGCTGCTGCTTCCCGCACATAAAAATCTGAGCAGTCTAAACATTTAATTAAAGGTGATACTGCTTGGCGATCGCCTAGTTTTCCCAATGCTCTAGCTGCGTTCCGTCGCAGAGGATATCCGCCTTCTGGTGTCCTGTCGGCTTCATCCTCTAAAGCTTTAATCAGTCCTGTAACCGCAGCTGGTTCACATATCCGAAACCTACCCAACCACCAAGCAGCATAAAAGCGCAACCCTAAATCAGCACCTTCAAGATTAGCGATCGCTTGTTCTACTGATAAAGATTCACCACCGGCATTATCACCTGTCGCTGATGAATCTTCAAGTTTCTGTGGACTGGAATTCATTAGGAAGAAGGATGATCGCTTTGTTCGCTATGTGTTGTTGTATCAAGATTTAATGGCTGAATACTGACTATTTTGCCACCCAAGCGAGTAATTCGCTGCATTTCTTGATTCATCCGGTTCTCAGGCACTGTAATAAATACACTGGCGCTAGAACGAATCGGATAGTTGTTTTTTTCAGTTTCTTCCGTTTGGCGTAACCCAACTACTTCATAGCGGAAGTTACGACTATTATTCCTACCACTAATTTGCCCAACCATAAATCACTTCCAAATTTCAAAATTTTTATTGATTGGTCAATAGTCATTAATCAATGACTATTGACAAATGATCCTAAAGAGGTTTCACACTGGCTATTTTACCACCTTGTTTTACCACTCTCTGGAAGTAACTAGATAGTTCTTCATAAGGTATTATCACCGCTTGATTGACACGGCGTGTACTAGGATAACCAGCACCAAAAACCCCTGCTACTTCAATACGGTAGAGTCTGCCTTCTTTGCCAAATGTTCCTGCACCACCAAAAGTACTGTTAGGGGTAACACCTTTTTCGGAAGGAACGTATGAAAAACCAGAAGAAGCACCAGATGGAGGAACAACAACAGATGCACTGTTGCGACCTAGTTCGGCAGCAAGGCGAGAGGAATTACCTCTAAGTTGGGAGGTATCGCTATTGGCATAGCCGCGATAAAGTTGGAATATCCGGCTAAATCCGACAGTTTTCTGACCTGTTTGAGTTTTGAAACCGCG
Organism: Nostoc sp. UHCC 0252; assembly: GCF_034931145.1. Classification (NCBI taxonomy): domain Bacteria; kingdom Bacillati; phylum Cyanobacteriota; class Cyanophyceae; order Nostocales; family Nostocaceae; genus Nostoc; species Nostoc sp. UHCC 0252. Next base: position 131,265 of record NZ_JAYGHE010000004.1, read on the forward strand.
ATAGAAAGGCACAATATTGTCACCAAAGCTACTTTGATACTCTGGCGAATCAATATAGGAATCAATGTCGGCTTCATATCCCTTGGTTTGATATAAGTCTAAGTGATAGACCACCTCAGACTCATCATAAGGGGCACGACCCAACAAATGTTTATAGTTCAGTTCAATGACGCGAGTTTGAAAACTGTTGTAGAAAAACTTAGATTTGTACAGTTCTGATTTAGCTACTTGACGTACAAATTCTTGTACTGTGCTTTTCCCATCGCGCAGAATAGATTCAGCACTTGTGAGACGCTCAGATTTCATTAAGTAATCGTTGCCCAACAGCTGACGATAGACGGCAGTAATTACCTGCTCTATGTCTTCTTTAGTTGCATTTGGGCGCAATTCTAGAGGAGCGTTATCACTAAAAGCTTCTGTTCCCAGACGGGAAGCTGCTGTTGTAATAGCCATTGGTAGTTTTCCTTTTGTAATTGGTAATTGGCAAAGGGAGTGGGGAGTCGGGAGTCGGGAGTAGCGAATTTCACTACTCCTAACTCCCTAGTACAGACGCGATTAATTGCGTCTCTCCCTACTCCCCACCCCGATTCCCTATTTATACAGATGTGATGCTAATAACCTTGCTGCCCTTACGATTAAGCTGCTGCAACTTGCTAGAAAGTTGTTCGTAGGGTACAAGAAATTCCGCACTACCCCGCCGCACTACAGATGAGTTTGGAGAAGCTGCTTGTAGTACCTTAATTCGGTATGTTTCTCCTCTCCCACCTGATGAGAGGCCCGTCAAAGCTCCTGTAGAGACTGGGTAGATAGGTGAAGCTAAATTCTTAGCTATTTCCCAAGTTAGGCGTCCTTGTTTTTGTCCTTGAGCGCGATCGCTATTGGCATAACCCCGATACAGTTGGAAAAGTCGGCTATAGCCAACGTTTTTCTGCCCTACTAGGCTATTAAAACCACGATAGTATGGTACTATATTTTCGCCAAAGCTTTCTTGATATTCTAGTGAGTCAATGTATGAGTTAATCTCAGCTTCGTAACCTTGTGAGTTGTAAAGTTCAACGTGGTACGAAATTTCTGACTCATCTTCTGGGGCGCGACCCAATAAATGCTTATAATTCAACTCGATAAAGCGAGTTTGCGAGTTTGAATGGAAAAACTTATTCCGATAGAGTTCCGACTGAGCAATGGCTAGCACAAATCCCCTAACTGAAATATCGCCTTGCTGCAACAGTGATTCAGCACTGACAAGACGCTCTGATTCCATTAGGTATTCATTACCCAAAACCTGACGGTAAGCTGCCCGGATGATCACTTCCACATCCGTTTGTGTTCTATCGGGACGTAGTTCTGTCAGTCCTGAGTTTTCAAAGGCTCTAATTCCTAATCTTGCTGCTTGTTCCAAAGCTGCCATCTTTAAACCTCCTCAGTTTTAACTGGAAAACTGAAAACTTTTTAGAAAATTTTTTTCTAGTTTTTTTAAAAGAAAGAATTCAGGAGTCAGGAGGCAGAATTCAGAATTTAATTAAATCTACGCGATTGGTGGATAACACACCGCAAAAGATCCCAGAAGCGTCTGAATCAACGGTGAAACACCACCCTAAATATGCATTAGTGGTCAATTTCAGTAGTGGTGCGTCTGAATTCCACACTCAAAGATTTTTAAATTCTGTGTTCCTAATTGTGCATTCTTCTTTAACAGTCTTTTGAAAATAAAACTGCCCAGAAAGGTAAACCAACTCCTAGCTATTTGCCAACAGAGCTTGTTTTCCTTTCCGGGCTAAATACACTCTATTAGCTTAGAGCGTTAATTGCGTAGTCGATGTAGGAATTAGCTTCTACAGCAGGATCGCCACTTAGACCGTGGTTAGCCTTGATGTACTTGAGAGCTTCAACGTACCAGCTGGGAGATAGATCAAAGGTGCGGTTGATTTCAGTCAAACCGGAAATCAAGAACTCATCCAATGGGCCTGTACCACCCACAACTAAGGAATAGGTAACAATCCGCAGGTAGTAGCCGATGTCACGTGCACACTTTTCTTTACCGGTGTTGGTAGAAGCGAAGTTAGGGCCTTGTTGTTGAGTGGTGTAGGGGAACTTGTTGTACACCGCTTGAGCTGCGCCTTCGGTCAAACGTTGAGCATTAGCAGTCAAGCTTTTTGCTGCTTCCATGCTAGCAGGAGCTTGACGGAAACGACCAAAAGCGACTTGAAGTTCGGTGCTGGAAAGAAAGCGACCTTGAGAATCTGCGGTTGAAACTGCTTCGGTAAGAGGTGTCTTCATCGGTTTAGTATCTCCCTATTTACAATCTTGTTGAAATTTGTTTTGTCTAACTGACAGTTGTCAGTCAATAGTCTTAATCGGGTTTAGCTTACTGCTGAGGCTGCACGATCAAAGTAGCTAGCAACTTCAGATGCTATAGCGCTGCAATCGCCTCTGGTGATATTGTTGGGGTCGTTAACAAGAGCCAAAGCTGCCTCTTTCATCTTTTGTACGCCAGTTGCTACAGAACCACCAGGAACTCCTAGAGCTAAGTAGGTTTCGCGCAGACCGTTCAAACAACGATCATCTAATACACTTGCATCACCTGCAAAGATTGCATAGGTGACATAGCGTAAGATGATTTCCATGTCACGCAAGCAAGCAGCATTTCTACGGTTGGTGTAAGCATTACCACCAGGAGCAATCAACTGAGGTTGTTCTGCAAACAAAGCGCGAGCTGCATTAGCAACAATTGCTGAGGAGTTGCTGGTAATCCGGTTTACGGTATCTGCACGCTTGTTGCCATCTTTAACTAGGGCAGCTAGGGCGTCTAACTGAGCAGCGCTGAGATATTCACCGCGGGCGTCAGCTTGGGTGATTACTTTTGCAAATGCATCTAAAACCATTGCGTTAAATCTCCTACTTTGCTTGGTTAAGAATAATTGGACTCAAAACTGAGTGCTTCAGCTTTTTTTAGATGTCAGTACTGCCTGACGAGTTACGAAAGGTTTAAAACAGACATCTCAAGAAATAAGTTTACGATCTCCAGGCTTTCAGATTAAAACTTTTGTTAAAAAACTTCAAACTTCTATGAACGACTGGAAAACCTGATTAAGATGTTGTTTTTCACTTCCAAGTTATCTTTATACAATGCTGCCGCATCATTTTTTATTACAAATTATTGTTATGTTTGTTAATTTGATTTACATAACTTCATATCTTCTATAGGATAATTTATTCGGCAAAATCTCTTAAAGAATGCATAGGCATAGCCCGCATTTCTCTACGAGACGCTGCGCGTAGCTTGCTTCCACGAAGGGGTATGACCAAACTCAGTGACCATCTCAAGCATCGACTCTTAACCTATGTCATGCTTATGTAAAATTGGCTACTTCCCTACTCCTTCGACGAGGACATACATGATATCTGCAATAGTTTTAAAGTGAACTACCCAGATGAAGTGAAGTAGTTTGGAAATTTTATTCTTAAAAAGTCCTTATAACAAAGCTACCCCTAGAGGTATAGAGGTAGCTTTGTTAAAGATGTCTTTGAAGATTGCATTAGCATTCCGTAGAAAGCTTACATTCCTTATAACATTCAGTTCACAGAGCGTCCCGTAGGAAAAGAAAGGTATCGCCTGTTAACTTGGGGCCAATTTACTACATTCCACCAATTATTCAAATACTCTGCGCGACGGTTGCGATATTTTAGGTAATAGGCATGTTCCCACAAATCGTTACCCATAATTGGATATGAACCGTCCATAATCGGGTTATCCTGATTTGCTGTGGTAACAAGCTGGAGTTGATTTTGAGGATTGCGTACTAGCCAAACCCAACCACTACCGAAGCGAGAAGTACCTGCTGCGTTAAACTGTTTTTTAAAGGCATCAAAACTGCCAAAGGTTTGGTTAATTTCTTGAGCGATCGCTCCTGATGGTTTTCCACCACCTTCAGGACTCATAAGTTGCCAAAAAATCGTGTGGTTGAGATGACCACCACCGTTATTACGCACCTTTGTCCGAATATTTTCAGGTACGCTATTTAAATCCACTAGTAACGCTTCAACACTTCTTTTTTGTAAATTTGGATACTGCTTCAATGCATCATTTAGGTTCTTGACATAGCTAGCATGGTGTGCATCGTGATGCAATTTCATTGTTTCAGCATCAATAGCTTTTGTTAGCGAGCCATCACTATAAGGTAATGGTGGTAGCATCGCGGGGAAAGCACTTAATGACCTATTGGGATAAGCTACAGAAGCAAAAGACCTAGCAGCCGTTGATATTGGTGTGGAAGATTCTGCTTCAGCTATTAGTACTGGGTTATAAGAAATTACTAAAATTGTCAGTACAATTGTCGTGAAGAAAAAAACTATCGTTTTTCGCCAAACTTTTATCATAAATTCTAGCCTCAAAGTCAATATTATTTGGCTTGTCATCTGAATCATATACTGTTGTTTCGCAGCACAATCAAGCCAAATATGAATTATACCTTGGCTGGCAAGTTTTTGAGCAAACATACTCAAGATAATAGAATTAATCACTGCCAATACATGGGGTTATTTAAGGCATAATAAAAGCCCCATTTAAGCGATAAACCTTTACTAGATAAGCTGCTGATGCAAAAACAATTAATCGGACGGCTTGTAACAAATATAACTTAAATTTTTATTTTTTAAACAACTCAGTACAACTCAAAAAGGCTTGTTTCTCGTTAATTTGGGCCTATTCTCTGCTTACACAACCATGTTCAGAAATAAAAGCGGATTTCTACATAGCCTTAATATCCAGAAAATTTTTCAGCATTTTTTATACTTATATTAACATAAAAACATCTACTTATAAATTAACTGTCTAATTTATTCCCTTGGATATATAGCTTATAAATAGAAGCAAAACTATTGGCAGATATAGCCGAAGCTTTATTTTGCTAAACCTATAATTAAAAGCTTGTAAACATTGAAATCCCTGCTAATGAAATCTAATCTATGTAGTAATTTATTATGAATTGAACTATATATGAGTAAGCTAAATTTATATATACTCTATATTCTTCCTTTCTTCATCTATTGATATCTCTCTAGAATAGACGCTTTTAAAATCTTGCTTGTCATAAAAATATAAAATTAGTATTTCAAAAAAATACTGATTTTCTTGTAAGCAACTACCATGTATTTATGTTCCAGACCAAGAGTGTAATCAACCTCATTCTCATGGAACAGTAATAAGTTGAAACTTCCAAATGAATAGCTATTCACCTGCAATTAAAAATCAAGGCACTAAAAACATATAACAGAAGGTAAATGATATGTATCACGATCAAAAGTTGCAAAAAGATGTATTAGCTAATAGTGCTTCACAGGTAGTAAAAAGTGAAGAAAAAACCGATCAGTCACAAGCCCATGAATTAAATATCCCTGATATAGCGGTGTATTTATCTCCTGTTGGATTTATAATTGGTTGGGTAGCTTTTTTTGCCATAATGCAAAAAATTAGGGCATTTTTAGATCATAAGATGGCTTTTTCCATCAATAGATTACACAAGCTTCCCTGTAAGAACTGCCGCTTTTATTCAAATAATCATTATCTAAAATGCGCGGTAAATCCTTCTATTGTTCTTACAGAAGAAGCTATGAATTGCTCTGAATACTCACCCAGCAATAAAAAACATTCCGCAAAAAATCCCTTTGATTAGGAATTAAAATTATCAATTTGATGAAACAACGTCTTTCGTTTCTACAGTATTGTAGGCAAATATTAATATATGCGAACTCGGTCTTTATGGTTCAATTCTCACACTTATTTGGCAAATTACTTAAGCGTAGGATATCGTAAATATCGTTTACGCGCACTTAGAACAAATATAATTTACACAGAAATTACGGAAGAATGCGGAAAAATTAACCGTAAAGCACCTTGCTGCAAGCTATCGCAGAGGCGTAGAGACATAAGGAATATAAGAGTTTGAGAGAGATTTTGCATAAGTCTGTGGTGCGATCGCTCTAGTCGTTTTGAGTTCCAAACTTAAATTTGAGTCTCAACTACGACAATATTAACCTGGCAACTATGTCAATTAGAAAACTCATAGATGCTTAGACACTAAATATAGCCATCTATGGTATAGAAATGTATAGAATCTTGTAAAGATATAAAATATAGTTGTTAAATGCACACATTTCTAGCTTCTTCCTCAATGCAGCTGTCTGTACCGCCAAACCACTTTCAGCCAATGAAGATTGTCGCACTGGGGGACAGCTTAATTTATGGATTCGGTGATCCCGAAAAGGGAGGCTGGATCGAGCAACTACGACGATGGTGGATGTTACCGGATAGCCCTGGTCACATTCTCTATAATTTAGGGGTAAGAGGCGATCGCACACAACAAGTAGCACAAAGACTAGAAGTTGAATTTCGCCATCGTGGTGAACTGCGAAACCGTGTCCCCGACTTGATTATTTTATCCGTAGGCGTGAATGACTCAGCGCGGTTGGCGCGTCCTGATGGCCGAAGTTACACAGATTTCACCCTATTTGAAAAAGAAATTGCAACTCTTTTAGATTTAGCACAGCAACTCTGTCCTGTGTTATTTGTGGGCATGGTTCCAGTAGATGAAGCTAAAATGCCATTTTTGGATTGTTTTTACTATAATCATGCCGATCAATACCGCTATAAAGAAGCAACTCGAATTGCTTGCACCAAACGGCAGATTCCCTATTTGGATATTTTTGAGCAGTGGATGGAACGTGGTGAAAATTGGCGGCTCAAACACTTGAGCGAAGATGGTCTTCATCCCAATACACTTGGTTATCAAGCTTTGTTAAAAGATGTGATAGATTGGGAGGCGATACATTCAGTAAGCTTTGCCAATGCAGCTTACCATTCTCAATTTAATTATCATCTTAAACCATCTTAATAATATAGATATGTTGGTGCTTTTGCATTCGCCTGTATCTTTGTATTTGCCATACTCACAAAAAGCACCACAATCTTGCTAAATTTTAAATTAAAGTAGATGTAACATTCTCTCACAATCAATCTATAAAAACTCTAACAGACGTGATAAATCGCGTCTCCTCACTCACCACTTTTATGACACCAACTTTATTTGGTCGTTGGCAAACTCGATTATTATTACTTGCAACAGTTGGCGTACTCACATCTTTACCTTTTGTAATGGGTTGGATTGGCCCTGGTGCTAGCTCAGTTTATTTCTGGATACTTGCTTATGTTGCCATATTTGGCTTAGGTTGGGATGTGCTTTATAATTATCTCCAAAAATATCGCTGGGACAGGGATTGGCCCGCAGTTTATCAACTATTAGCGGGGATATGGGAATTAGTATTTGTATTTTGTGGAGTAAAATTGTTTGGTTTTTTACCAATACCTTTACCTAAAGAAGAATTACCCTTAGCAATTTTTTTATTGCACTATATTATTGTGTGGCTAGCAGTCTTTATTAGTTCACAAAGCCTAATGCGGATTATCTTTCTGCGTTGGCGTTTTCGGGGTGGAGAGTGGTTGTAACATCAAAAAAGGTTTATCGCTGGCTGTGAAGTTTTATTAGATGCCATAAAAAACAAAAAGATTTTGTTGTTTTAGTTAAACATTATCTTCTTGATAAGACTAATGAGTCTGTTTAATTAGTGCAAACGATTAAGCAAAGATTATGGAATCCTATTTGAGACAACGAAAATATTCATCTATATCGTCATGATTGATTTAATGCTCAAGCCACTTGCTTGGTGAAAAGCACCGAACAGAAACCTTTCAGATATTCTCTAAACAATGTAAAATTGATATTAGCTTGTAATCAGGACTTTAAGCCTAAATTCATAACTACCAACCTTTAATTATTTACAGACACTATAATTAATTTATATATTTGTATTTGCTATTTTTCTCAATTAACAAGAATCTTGCAAAGACAGTTGTAGGCAATTACAGTCCAGACTAGGCATACTGAAAACAGAGAGGATTCTAAACCACTCCCTCCAAAATCGACGTGAAGGTAATTAAGCAACAATGAGACGTAAAACCACTGGTAGATCGGCTACTACTTCTAAACCCTCTATTTTCCAATCCCCTATGTTTAACCTCTTCACCATCGCAATTATGGGAGGAGTGTTAATTTTGGGAATTGGAATTGGCATTGCTTTTAGTTCTACAACCACGTTGGCCCCGTCAAATGTGGCTTCTCGTGAATTCATTGACACCAAAGCCCCAAATCCTGAAATTTGTGTCCAGTACGGAGCTAGCGCGATGGTGATGGACGCTAGACTGTTCGTTACTCTCAACCCTTTTAATGTTTATGTTGCCCAGCCGAGTATGCGTCCTGGATGCGTGATCCGACAAAATAACTGGGCGCTTTTAGAGAACCGCAAGCTGGTGACATCCGATCAGGTAAGAGATTGCAAAAATCGCCTGAATACCTTTGGATTCACAGGTAACTTGGACAGTGGCCAACCTGATATTAGGTGTATATATCAAAATGAAGCTGCTCAAAACTTCTTTACGGCTCAACCTGGAGCAGTTGGAACTCCTCAAGAAACTGATAGATTTTAAATTTGGGAAAGGGCAATTTAATTTTGGATTTTGGATTGAAGATTTTGGATTGAAATTTAATCCGAAATTTAAAATCTAAAATCTAAAATTCTTAATCTTTTTATCTACTTTTAGGAAGGGGTTGACCAAACTCGATTACTTGGGGATTAGAAACATTAGGGATTGTTGGAACTGGAAATTCCGATACACCCAAAGGAGGAATGTTATTTAAGTTATCAGGTTGATTTGAGAAAGAAGCAGGGGGAAGAATTAAAGCAGGTTGTTGAGAGGATGTATTCGGAGTTAGGGGAGGTACAGTGACAAAAGGCTGTGCTGAGTTATTAGTAATTGTTGAGGGTAGGTTATTTGATATAGGCGGAATTGTGAGCAAGGGCGCTTGTAAATTAGTAGTAGTTACAGGTAGGTTACTAGGCGGCTGTGGTTGATATGGTGCTTGAGGTTGTTTCTTGGGTGACGGTGGAGAGTTCCCTGGTTTCACGGCAGTAGTTTTACCAGAAATAGCCGGGCGTAATACCCAACGAGTGGAATTTTTTCGGGAAACAGGTTGCAGTTGTACCTGTTTAGGATTAAAAACAGCCCCCGGTGCTAAATCTAGAACAATGCGTGTGTCGTTTTCGTTCAGTTGAGAAACGCGAATGCTTTTGATTGCTCCAGAATAATTTTGTTGTGTGGTAACTTTGCCCAACTTGGTATTCGGTAAATCTACAACAAGCCGAGAGGGTTGGGCTAGGTAGAAATAACGAGGGGTTGTACCTGCTGAGAGAGTGATTTCGAGTTGTTGTGTTTTTGGGGAAAACCGCCACTTATCTAGCTTTGCTATCGGTGTAGCAGCAGTAGTGTAAGTTTCGAGGGCGATCGCTGCACAAAAACCTAATAGACTGATACTAAATAGCTGCTTGCGCCATTGGCAAAATTGCCTAGTCTTTAACCCTTGATCCATTCTTTTTATCTGCTCCATAAAACCCATAAAATGCGCTCACATTGCTGTTTACTTCGCCCTTTAAACTCCCACTTCCCACTCCTCAATTCATAACTTTTGAGATTTTTCCTCAGTTTTTTCAGGCACAGCAGTGAATTTTAGGGTTTGTGGAATGCCATTTACGCTTAATTGACTGTCATATTACCTTTATCCACAAGTTGCATTTGAATTGTGACTGAATTCAGAGGATCATTTTGGGGGCGAGGAATATTACAAAGGATTGATCTACCAACTTTTCCAGATAAATTTAACTGTTTATTTCTGAAGATGCCTGCCAGAGAGTGCTTATCGTCAGTATCGGCTTTAGGGTTAGTCGGTAATACAGAGGCATTTAAGTAAATACCCGACTGCTGAATATTTAACGTTAGAGTATCCGATTTTTCACAGTTCGGCAAATTTTCTGACATAGTGTTTGGCAAGGCGTTGGTTGCTCCAACGCTTTGCCGTCAACATCAAGCCAATGTAGACTACGCTGGCGATAATTGTGGGTATTGCACCAGCATAGTCACCAGTTCTAGCCACTGCCTGCGATCGCTACTGCTAACAGACACCAAGCTGTCACATCATCCACGGCTGCACAAGTTAACGTCAATGTTCCTAAACGTGTTCCTTGTAAATTGTTTTCAGTAGTGATTCGCGCCAACACCGGAAAGACAGTAATAGACATCGCTGCCCCTAAAAACAAAGCAAAGGCGGTGAAGGATACACTGGCGTTGGAAACTAGGGGATAAAGAATCGCCGCTAGCTCAGTAAATTGTTACTTAAATCCTCTATTTATATTTGTTTAATTAGAAAAATTATCATAGCTTGTTCCGTGCAATAAAAAGGCAATCAGTGGTGATGCCATAAGTGTAGTAATGACTGCCATAATAACCATCATAGTGAATAAGGTTGGGGTAATTATCCCTTGTTCTAGACCGATATTGAGGATGATTAATTCCATCAAACCACGAGCATTCATCAGAGCGCCGATAGTTGCAGATTCACGCCAATTTTCTCCCGCCAATTTTGCAGCCAACATACAAGCAACACCTTTACCAAGAATTGCGATCGCAATAATTAACAGTGTAATTCCCCACAAAGTAGGCGTGTTTACTAATCCAATTTGAGTATTTAGTCCAGAGAAAACAAAAAATATTGGTAGCAAAAAAGAAGTAGTTAAAAACTCAGTATATTGGCGAATTTGTTGGGCGAATTCTCCGCGTGGTGTTATCGCTCCCAGCACAAAAGCACCAAATATTGCATAGATACCTGTGATATCGGTAAACCATGCACAAAACATCAAAATTATCAACATCAAAGTCAGAGTTTGTCTGTTCACACCTGCATTACGTTTTGTCATCTGTGTGAATATTCTCAGTAGAGGTTGACCGAGAAAAATTGCAAATAGCACATAGCAAATGCCACCACCAATTGCTAATAGGGCAATACTCAGAGAATTTTTCACGCTAGCCAAGACGATCGCTAGTAAACACCAAGCAACTGCATCATCTACCGATGCCGCACCTAAAGCCAAAGTACCGAAACGGGTTTGTGTAAGACCGCGTTCGTAAAGAATACGAGCTAACATAGGGAATGCCGTAATTGTCATCGATGCACCTAGATACAAAGCAGCTGACCAAGGCATAACTTGGGGTTGAAAAAAATCACCATTGTGATAAAACCAAAAAGATGCGATCGCTCCTAAAATAAAAGGAGTAATAATCCCAGCCGCAGATAGCAAACTTGCACTTTTGATATGATGTTTTAAGAGTTTGGTGTTGAACTCTAAACCGATCAAAAACATATAAATTACCAACCCAATCTGGCTGATAGCATATAAAATAGACATCGATGGATTGGGTATCTTGAGTCCTACAGCAGTGATGATTGGAAGCTTAGGAAAAAGCCATTGTTGGAAATCCGGTGCAATAAATCCTAGAAGTGACGGCCCTAACATCACACCTGCAATCATTTCGCAAACAACATCGGTTTGACCAAGATATCGCCGTCCTAAAATGGTAACGATGCGACAAGTAGCTAAAATAACTGTGAGTTGCAAAAATAGCTGAATAACCAAATCAAAGTTCGACATTGTACTTCCTTAATTTGAGTCTCTGCATTGAAGAATTTTCCCAGACTCGCACACAATTCTATGTCAGTACAACATATTGCATTCATGATTAAACCGCCAGATGTCAGTTTGTTTTTATACAGCAAATTACTTTGATATGAAGTATAAAGCTAGGGATTTGGAGGCAGGAGACAGGAGGGGTAAGGGAAGGAACCACAAAGGACGCAAAGGGTACGAAGAAGAGAAAAACAACAGAACATCAAAAAATTGATTTATCCCTCAATTTTTTATTGAAAAACTATTACTGCGTATATTTAGTTCTATTTTTATGTGATTAAATTTTTGAAAAGTAAAAAAATACTTCGATAATTAATTACCTCCTGAAATTCAGGGAGCAAGGCGATTTCACATTAAAAAAGAAAAAAACATAAGCCTTGATTTGTTGTTTTGTAGCATGGCTTTTTACCCCTCTCCAAACCTCTCTTATATTATGTTCGGCAAATTATTGGTGATATGTCATTGCGAACGAAGTGAAGCAATCGCAAGGCTTTTGGGATTGCTATCTCTACGAGACGCTCCGTGAACACTTCGTACCCTGCGGGTTCCGCCCTTGGCGGTACGCAATGAAAATTGTTTAACCGGACATGATATTACTTTGCGAGAGAGGCATTGACTCTTGCTCCCCTTACCTACTAAAAAAGGGATTAGAGGTTAGCTTTAAGAGAAAGTTGCACACAGCGTTAATTTTTAATAAAAAATATTTTTATTAACCTAGCAACTTATACGTTAAACAATGTAAATTAACACTTAATGAAATTTTGATAAGTAGTAGAAAGCACGTGACATATCAAAGAACACTACTTTCCGACAAGAGGTTCAATTCACAGCTTCAACTTCTCCTAGCTGATAGTCTGACTATTTTTTGGGGAGACTGGTTAGATTTACGTGTAAGAATCGTACAAGTTGCTGCATCAGGCTTAATATCCCCACTGATATATATTTTAGCTTTTGGCTTAGGTTTGGGTAGTTCCATCAAACCCGGCTCAGGGATTAGTGGTAACTATAACAACTATTTAGAATTCATCTTACCGGGGATGGTAGGGCTATCTTCGATGACAATTAGCTTTGGTGGAACGACATTTTCGATTTGTGGAGACAGATTATTTACTAAAACCTTTGAGGAATTGCTGTTAACTCCCATACACCCCTTAGCGTTGCACATCGGAAAAATGCTGGCGGGAGTAGTGCGGGGGTTAATGACATCCGGTTCCGTGATTTTGGTAGCGTTGTTGTTGACGGGGAACTGGAATTTTCTCAACCCACTATTTCTACTGTTGGTAGTGCTGAATTGTTCGGTATTTGCTGGGTTAGGGGTAATTGTGGGGTTGAGTGTGCGATCGCTCGAATCAGTCGGACTCTACAACAATTTTATAATTATCCCCATGTCATTCTTAGGGGCAACTTTCTTTGATCCTAGTACATTACCAGCTGCCCTCAAAGTCGTAGTTTACCTGTTACCACTCACCTACGCCAGCATCGGACTACGTGCAGCTGCCCATTTACCCTTGTCCCAGTTTCCTTGGTACAGCATACCGATTTTGCTAGTGATAGCGATCGCTTTTTCTCTCTGGGGCGGTTATAAATTCGCTCACCAACAGGACTAGAATAACTCGTAATTCCTTAAAGCCTTGATTACATCTTGGGGCTTTCAACTCAGCATTATTGAAATACTGATTGAATTAAGTCATTAGTCATTAGCTTATGACTAATGACTAATCACACAGAACTAACTAGCTAACAGAGTTTTTTCTAAAGAAGTCCAACGGAAGGCGCGATCGCCACCTCTCTCAATTACTACTCTCACTCGTGGTTCTAACTGAGGTAAATTCGTTAAATACTCCAGTTCCTCGTTGGAAAGAATATGCCCTTCAATAATCCACAAAACCAGCCCCTTTGACTTTGGTGGTAGCTGTTCTAGATGAGAATTGAGAATTGGTGGCAAATAGTACACCTGACCTACTGCCGCACCGCTACCAGTGCTTTTTTTTCCAAGATGAGGAGGTCTGACTCCATGAATTCTTGTGAGATAGGCAGCTACGTCGCCCAGTCCCTTGGCAGTAATGTGGAGGGTGGTATATCCAGCAGCGCGTAGTCGGCGCTGATATCTACCTTCATAACCCCCTTCCAGAGGTACATACACACCAAGAGCGCCAAATTTTTCCAGATCGCGGATTAAACCGTTGCCAGTGGTAATTAGTGCCATAGATTTTTGTTGTTATCCCACTTAGATATCTCTATTATTTACCCTGAACCGATATAAAAGCATTTTTTTGGGTATGAGGCATGGAGCATTGGTTATTAATTCTTCTGCCCCTGCTTCCAATTCCTAATCCCCACTCCCCAAAAATAACTCTATAAACTACTGGACAAACATAAATAAATAATTTATATTATTAGATTGTGACCAAACACGCAATTAGATAGCCTTTTTCATGTCATTCTGAGGTAGTGCCTTAGCATCAAAAGCTAATGACTCAATCCAAATTGGATAATTTAACTCAGATCGAGCATAGACTGGTAAACTAAGAAAGCTTTCAGGTCAACATTGGAGCTTATGGATCAACAAGCGAAGTTAATCCTACATCTCCAGAGTTAATTTGCTCCTGTGCCTCTGAAATAGTAGGCGAAATCTTAAAAAATAGTTTAAGGTATTTAAGGAAGTAAAACTGAGCAGCAATGTTGGTTTCATGGCATTACGTCAGTCTCAGTTAACGGATACTGGGCGGTAACAACCGCTTAAGTCCAACTGCAACACGGCAGTAGCCAACCTCCGGGAAAACGTCATACAAGGGCGTATACAAATCGGAAAACCCGCCGACAGCGCTGCCTCCAGAAAGTGCCAAAGCAATTGCTTGGACAAAAGCATTGCTGCACACAGCTTTAAGCTGTAGCGCCTTGCATTGATTCCAGAAGTTACTCCTTCCCAATGGGAAGAGACTTGTAGCTGTCCTGGTGATCTATTGAGTGAAGCTAAACAGATTCACCAAGCAGTACGGACACGGTTTGTTGTGTCCCCAAGCATTTGGACTGGTTTACTAAAACCATGCCAAATTTCGCAGGCTAACTCAGCCTAAACTGATGCGTACAAAGCGTGTCCTCTAGAGTCCAATTCCAAGGTCAGCAAGTAGAAAGGAGAACCAGTTACTGTGTCTGTAGGTATTCTCGGCACCAAGCTGGGCATGACCCAAATATTTGACGAAGCAGGAGTAGCCATTCCTGTGACTGTCATTCAAGCAGGGCCATGCACCGTTACACAAGTTAAAACGAAACAAACCGACGGTTACTTTGCCATTCAAGTTGGTTTTGGCGAAGTTAAACCAAAGGCACTGAACAGACCACTATTGGGTCATTTGGCTAAATCATCTGCCCCAGCATTGCGTCACCTAAATGAATATCACACCGAGAGTTCTGGTGATTATGCTTTAGGTCAACAGATTAAAGCAGATATTTTTAGCGCGGGTCAAATTGTTGATGTAGTCGGCACAAGCATCGGTCGCGGTTTTGCCGGAAACCAGAAGCGCAACAACTTTGGTCGTGGGCCTATGTCCCACGGTTCCAAAAACCACAGAGCGCCAGGTTCTATTGGCGCTGGTACGACACCAGGTCGTGTCTATCCAGGTAAGCGGATGGCAGGACGTTTAGGTGGGAAACGCATCACAATCCGTAAACTGACCATAGTACGAGTTGATGCAGAGCGCAATTTATTGCTAATCAAGGGAGCCATTCCTGGTAAACCAGGCGCTCTAGTAAGCGTTGTGCCTGCAAAAGTAGTGGGATAGTCAAAAGTCATTAGTCAAACGTCATTAGTCATTAGTCATTGGCTAAAGACAAATGACATCAAGACAAATGACAAATGACCAATGACAAAGGACAAATAATAAAGATGGTTGAAAGCGTAGTTAAAAATTGGCAAGGAGAACAGGTCGGCGAGACGACCTTCGAGTTGCGCGTTGCCAAAGAAGAAACAGCGTCTCATATCGTGCACCGGGCCTTGGTACGGCAACTGACTAATTCTCGTCAAGGAAATGCCAGTACAAAAACTCGTTCAGAAGTTAGAGGTGGTGGTCGTAAACCTTGGCGGCAAAAAGGTACTGGTCGCGCTCGTGCAGGGTCTATTCGTTCACCATTGTGGCGTGGTGGTGGTGTGATCTTTGGGCCAAAGCCCAGAGACTTCGACCTGAAGTTGAACCGCAAAGAGCGACGTTTAGCACTGCGGACAGCATTTGTTGGTCGTATTGACGACTTGATTGTAGTAGAAGAATTTAGCACCGAGCTATCTCGCCCCAAGACTAAAGACTTAGTGGCAGCACTTTCCCGTTGGGGAGTAGTGCCAGAAAGCAAAGCACTCTTAATTTTGTCTGAAATTGCGGATACAGATAATGTTTATTTGTCAGGCCGCAACATTGAAAATTTAAAACTAATTGCAGCCGACCAGTTAAATGTTTTTGATTTACTGCACGCTGACAAAATTGTAGTTACGGCATCAGCCCTAGAAAAAATTCAGGAGGTCTACAGTGCCTAGCTTTGACCCCCGCGACCTTGCCGACTTAGTGCGTCGCCCAATAGTCACCGAGAAGGCGACTATCTTGATGGAGCAAAATAAGTACACCTTTGAAGTAATTCCAAAGGCATCTAAGCCAGAAATTAAGGCTGCGATCGAAGACTTATTTCAGGTCAAGGTTGTAAAAGTCAACACCACCTTACCACCACGTAAAAAGCGGCGCGTTGGTAAATTTATCGGTTATAAGCCCCAATATAAGCGAGCCATTGTTACAGTCGCACCTGGGGATGAAGACAAGATTAGACAAGTTCTATTCCCAGAAGTCTAGGAATTTTAGATTTTAGATTTTAGATTGAGGAGTTTACTGAATAAATGCCAAAGATGGTCGCAATTAGTTAAACACTCATTAAATCCAAAATTCAAAATCCGAAATTAAGTAAATCAAAAATCCAAAATCCAAAATAGATTATGGGTACTCGTTCTTATCGCCCTTATACCCCCAGCACTCGCCAAGTTACAGTTTCTGACTTTGCGGAAATCACAAAAACCGAGCCAGAAAAATCTCTAACTACCTCGAAGCATCGCGCCAAAGGTCGGAATAATACCGGGCGGATTACCAGTCGACGTCGGGGTGGCGGACACAAACAACTTTATCGGATCATCGATTTTAAAAGGGATAAACATAATATTCCTGCCAAAGTCGCAGCAGTTGAATACGATCCTAACCGCAATGCCCGAATTGCCCTTTTGTATTACCAAGATGGCGAAAAACGGTACATCCTTCATCCCAACGGATTGAAAGTTGGAACAATAATTATTTCTGGCCCCGAATCTCCCTTTGAAGATGGTAATGCTTTACCTCTATCGCGGATTCCCTTGGGTACTAGTGTTCACAACGTAGAAATGACTCCTGGTAAAGGTGGTCAAATCGTGCGGGCTGCTGGTGCTAGCGCTCAAGTTGTGGCAAAAGAAGGTGATTATGTAACTCTCAAGTTGCCTTCGGGAGAAGTCCGCTTAATTCGGCGTGATTGCTACGCCACCATTGGGCAAGTAGGCAACACCGACGCGAGAAACCTGAGTGCAGGTAAAGCAGGACGCAATCGCTGGAAAGGTCGCCGTCCTAAGGTTAGAGGCAGCGTCATGAACCCAGTGGATCACCCACATGGTGGTGGCGAAGGTAGAGCACCTATCGGTAGATCGGGGCCTGTTACACCTTGGGGTAAACCCACATTGGGCGCGAAGACACGCAATCGCAAGAAACTTAGCAGTAAATTCATTGTGCGTCGTCGCCGTAAGTCTTCTAAACGCGGTCGCGGTGGTCGTGAATCGTAGAATTTTAGATTTTAGATTTTGGATTTTAGATTGGGGTCTACTTGTGAACATTGAAAATTTGTGAAACTTGCTCGGACACCTAATTATCCAAAATCCGAAATTCTAAATCCTAATTCCTAAATCCTAAATCCAAAATTGAACTATGGGTCGTTCTCTAAAAAAAGGTCCTTTCGTTGCGGATCATCTTTTAAAAAAAATTGAAAAGCTCAACGACAATAACAGAAAAGAAGTTATTAAAACTTGGTCAAGAGCTTCGACAATTTTGCCTTTAATGGTAGGTCATACCATAGCTGTTCACAATGGACGACAACACGTTCCAGTGTTTGTAAATGAACAGATGGTAGGACACAAGTTAGGTGAGTTTGCCCCAACACGCACCTACAGGGGTCATGGGAAAAGCGACAAAAAAGCGGGTAGGTAGTCATTAGTTATTAGTCATTAGTCATTAGCTAAAGACAAGTGACAAATGACAAATGACAAATGACAAAATTGGAGAAAATTATGGCTACTAATACTACTGAAGTAAAAGCGATCGCTCGTTTTATCCGCATCTCGGCCTACAAAGTGCGTCGGGTACTCGATCAAATCCGGGGGCGATCTTACCGAGAAGCGTTAATCATCCTAGAATTCATGCCCTATCGCGCCACTGAGCCTATATTGAAGGTTCTCAGAAGCGCTGCTGCCAATGCCGAACACAACGCTGGGTTAGATCGGACTCAACTAGTAATTACTCAGGCTTACGCCGATCAAGGGCCGCCGTTGAAGCGGTTCCAACCAAGAGCGCAAGGTCGAGCTTACCAAATTCGCAAACCGACGTGTCATATTACTGTGGCTGTTGCAGCTGCTCCAGAAAAATAAGCACGTTTACACGAATAAGTTGCGTAAAGTAAGAAATTTTAGAGGAAGCATTCGTGGGACAGAAGATTCATCCAGTTGGTTTTCGTCTGGGTATTACACAAGAACATCAATCCCGTTGGTTTGCTGTTCCTGACCGTTATCCAGAACTTCTACAAGAAGACTACAAGCTCCGTCAATACATTGAACAAAAGTTAGGTAGACTTGCTCAAAACAACGCTGGTATTTCCGAAGTGCGGATTGAGCGCAAAGCCGACCAAATCGACTTAGAAGTACGCACAGCTAGACCAGGTGTAGTAGTGGGACGTGGTGGGCAAGGTATTGAATCCTTGCGTACCGGACTCCAAGGACTGTTGGGTAGCAATCGCCAAATTCGCATTAACGTAGTTGAAGTTCAACGAGTTGATGCTGATGCTTACCTAATTGCCGAATACATTGCTCAACAACTAGAACGCCGGGTTTCATTCCGGCGGGTAGTGCGGCAATCAATTCAGCGCGCCCAACGTGCTGGTGTTCAAGGTATTAAAATTCAAGTCAGCGGCCGGCTCAACGGTGCAGAAATTGCCCGGACAGAGTGGACTCGTGAAGGTAGAGTACCTTTACATACCTTACGGGCTGACATTGATTACTCTTATTGCACCGCAAAAACTGTTTACGGTATTTTGGGCATCAAGGTTTGGGTGTTTAAGGGAGAAATTATTCCTGGACAGGAACCAGATCCGCTACCACCAGCAAGCCGTGAACGTGAACGCGATCCCCGCGATCGCGATCGTGAACCCCGTCGTCGTCAACAACAACGTCGTCGCCAGCAATTTGAAGATCGCTCAAATGAAGGATAAATCGTCATTAGTCATTAGTCATTAGTCATTAGGAAATGGCAGATGACAAATGACAAAGGACAAATGACAAATGACAAGTAACAAACCATGTTAAGCCCTAGAAGAACTAAATTCCGCAAACAACAGCGCGGACGGATGGAGGGACTAGCCAGCCGTGGTAGCACCCTCAACTTCGGTGATTTTGCACTCCAAGCACAAGAACCTGCTTGGATTACCTCCCGGCAAATCGAGGCTTCTCGTCGGGCAATGACTCGTTATATTCGTCGGGGTGGACAAATCTGGATTCGGATTTTCCCTGACAAACCTGTAACTATGCGTCCTGCTGAAACCCGGATGGGTTCCGGTAAAGGTAATCCAGAGTTTTGGGTAGCTGTAGTCAAGCCAGGACGAATTTTGTTTGAAATCGGCGGGGTTTCTGAAGAAATCGCCCGTGAAGCTATGCGTTTGGCTTCATTTAAACTGCCTATAAAAACCAAGTTTATTGTGCGCTCTCAACCACAGGAGCAGGAGTAGCTTATGCCTCTTCCCAAAATTTCAGAAGCTAGAGAATTAAGTGACGAGAAGCTCTCTGATGAAATTGTCGCTGTTAAAAGACAACTATTTCAGTTGCGCTTGCAAAAAGCCACCAGACAATTAGAAAAGCCCCACCAGTTCCGACAAATGCGACACCGCCTAGCCCAGTTGCTAACGCTAGAAACAGAACGCAAACGGGCAGCGAGTCAATTGGCTAAAGAAGAAAAGTAGGAGATTATGGCAGTTAAAGAACGAGTTGGCTTGGTAGTGAGCGATAAAATGCAAAAAACTGTGGTAGTAGCCATAGAAAACCGCGCTCCTCACCCCAAGTACGGCAAAATTGTGGTTAACACCCAAAGATATAAAGTTCACGACGAAGAAAATAAGTGTAAAGTAGGCGATCGCGTTCGCATTCAGGAAACTAGACCCCTGAGCAAAACCAAGCGCTGGAAAATCACAGAAGTCCTGAACGTCAAGCCTGCTTAAACCTCATCGTTGTTAGTTTCTAACAGCATTACAAGGGAGAATAATTGTGATTCAACCCCAGACTTATTTAAATGTCGCAGATAATAGCGGCGCTCGTAAACTAATGTGCATTCGCATCTTAGGTGGAGGCAACCGCCGTTATGGTTTTATCGGTGATAAAATTATCGCCGTTGTCAAAGATGCTACACCCAACATGGCAGTCAAAAAGTCTGATGTTGTGGAAGCAGTAATTGTCCGCACTCGTAAAGCTGTATCTCGTGACAGTGGCATGAGTATTCGCTTTGATGATAACGCAGCTGTAATCATCAACAAAGACGGGAATCCTAGAGGCACACGGGTTTTTGGCCCAGTTGCACGGGAACTGCGCGATAAAAACTTTACCAAAATCGTTTCTCTGGCTCCGGAGGTGCTTTAATGGCAACCAAACAAGGTACGCCCAAAGTTTTCCACAAAATGCACGTCAAAACTGGCGACACCGTACAAGTGATTGCTGGTAAAGACAAAGGAAAAATTGGTGAAATTATCCAAGCACTTCCCCAACTGAGTAAAGTCATCGTCAAAGGTGTCAACATCAAGACCAAGCACGTTAAACCCCAGCAAGAAGGGGAATCAGGGCGAATTGTCACCCAAGAATTCCCGATTCATAGCTCCAACGTGATGCTTTATTCCACTAAGCAAAACGTTGCCAGTCGTGTTTGTTATACCTTTACTTCAGAAGGCAAGAAAGTCAGAAAACTTAAAAAAACTGGCGAGATTCTGGATAAATAGTCATTAGTCATTGGTCATTAGTCATTAGTTATAAAGAAAAGTAACAAAAGACAAAGGGCAAATAACAAAGGACAATAAAAGTTCCCTGACCAAGCCCAGGGATATCAGGACAAAAAACTATGGCGACAACAAGACTCAAAAGCTTATATCAAGAGACAATCGTCCCTAAACTGATTAATCAGTTTCAATATACCAACGTTCATCAAGTACCGAAGTTGGTAAAGGTTACTATTAACCGAGGTTTGGGTGAAGCAGCTCAAAATGCGAAGTCGCTGGAAGCATCCATCAACGAAATTGCGCTTGTTACTGGTCAAAAACCAGTAGTGACGCGGGCGAAAAAGGCGATCGCTGGCTTTAAGATTCGTCAAGGGATGCCTGTGGGGATCATGGTGACACTCAGAGCCGAACGGATGTATGCCTTTTTCGACCGCCTGGTTAGCCTATCACTGCCCAGAATTCGAGATTTTCGCGGCGTTAGCCCTAAAAGCTTTGACGGACGGGGTAACTATACTCTGGGTGTAAGAGAACAGCTAATTTTTCCAGAAGTCGAATACGACAGCGTTGATCAAGTGCGTGGGATGGATATTTCCATCATCACCACAGCAAAAAACGACGAAGAGGGCCGCGCCTTACTTAAAGAATTAGGAATGCCCTTTCGCGATCAGTAAGTTCATCTATAGAGGGAACGATGGCGGCTAACGACACAATTGCAGATATGCTGACGCGCATCCGCAATGCCAACCTGGCGCGGCATCAAACTACACAAGTGCCAGCTACAAAAATGACCCGCAGCATTGCCAAAGTGCTACGGGAGGAAGGCTTTATTGCTGAAATCGAAGAAGCAGAAGAAGGGGTAAAACACAACCTAGTGATTTCCCTGAAATATAAGGGTAAGAATCGTCAGCCTCTAATCACCGCCTTAAAGCGAGTGAGTAAGCCAGGCTTGCGTGTTTACTCCAATAGAAAAGAATTACCAAGAGTACTAGGCGGCATTGGCATTGCCATTATTTCTACATCCAGTGGAATTATGACTGACCGCGAAGCGCGTCGTCAGAACTTGGGTGGCGAAGTGCTTTGTTACGTTTGGTAGTCATTGGTCATTAGTCATTTGTCATTAGTCATTGGTCATTGGTTATTAGTCATTTGTGAAAGACAAAGGACAAAAGACAAAGGACAAAGGACAAATAACAAAAGGCAAAGGGCAAATAACAAAGGACAAAAAGTAATGTCTCGTATTGGTAAACGTCCAATTACTATTCCCGCCAAAGTTCAAGTGGCGATCGATGGTACGAATATTGTGGTGAAAGGCCCGAAAGGAGAACTTTCTCGCACTCTCAGAGATAATGTCTCACTCTCTCAAGAGGGAGAAATATTACACGTAAATCGTCGGGATGAAACTCGGACATCGAAGCAACTGCACGGCTTGAGCCGAACTTTAGTTGCCAACATGGTTGAGGGAGTATCCCTTGGTTTTCAACGCCGTTTGGAAATCCAAGGTGTCGGTTACAGGGCACAACTTCAAGGGCGTAACCTAGTTTTAAACATGGGTTACAGCCATCAGGTGCAAATTGAACCACCAGAAGGGATTCAGTTTGCAGTCGAAGGTACCACTAACGTGATTGTAAGTGGCTACGACAAAGAAATCGTAGGCAACACAGCCGCAAAAATTCGCGCCGTTCGTCCACCAGAACCTTACAAAGGTAAAGGCATTCGCTATGCCGGTGAAGTGGTAAGACGTAAGGCTGGTAAGACTGGTAAGGGTGGTAAGAAGTAGAAATGAAACTTACTCGTAGAGAATCAAAAAACCGTCGTCATCGACGCGTTCGTGGCAAAGTCGTTGGCTCCTCAGAACGTCCGCGTTTAGCGGTATTCCGTTCTAATGAGCATATTTATGCTCAGATTATTGATGATAGTCAGCATCAAACCATAGTGGCAGCATCGACTTTAGAACCAGATTTGAAATCTAGTTTAGCGTCAGGTGCAAACCGCGACGCATCGGTGCAAGTTGGTAAGTTGATCGCATTGCGATCGCTAGAAAAAGGCATCACCAAAGTAGTCTTCGATCGCGGTGGTAACTTATATCACGGTCGTGTCAAAGCCCTAGCTGATGCAGCACGCGAAGCTGGTTTAGATTTCTAAATTGTCTTTTGTCATTTGTCCTTTGTCCCTTGTATAAGAGCTAATGACTAATGACTAATG
Organism: Nostoc sp. UHCC 0252; assembly: GCF_034931145.1. Classification (NCBI taxonomy): domain Bacteria; kingdom Bacillati; phylum Cyanobacteriota; class Cyanophyceae; order Nostocales; family Nostocaceae; genus Nostoc; species Nostoc sp. UHCC 0252. The sequence continues at coordinate 154,389 of NZ_JAYGHE010000004.1, forward strand.
ACTAAATGACTAAAAGAGGCATAAATTATGGCAACAGAGCGTAAAAGTAGAACAAAGCGTGCCAAAAAAGAAGAAACCACTTGGCAAGAGCGGGTTATTCAAATCCGCCGCGTAAGTAAAGTAGTTAAAGGTGGTAAAAAACTCAGCTTCCGAGCGATCGTTGTCGTCGGTAACGAACGCGGTCAAGTTGGTGTCGGCGTAGGCAAAGCTTCAGATGTAATTGGCGCAGTTAAAAAAGGCGTAGCTGACGGCAAAAAACACCTCATTGATATCCCAATCACCAAATCCAACTCCATCCCCCATCCTATTGATGGTGTCGGTGGTGGTGCAAAAGTGATTATGCGTCCAGCCGCACCTGGTACTGGAGTAATTGCTGGTGGTGCTGTGCGGACTGTGTTGGAATTGGCAGGAGTTCGTAACGTTTTAGCCAAGCAACTTGGTTCTAACAATCCGCTCAATAATGCTAGAGCCGCAGTCAATGCCTTATCTACATTGCGGACTCTTTCTGAAGTTGCTGAAGATCGCGGTATTCCTATTGAAAGTCTCTACATCTAACTAGTCATTTGTCCTTAGTCAGTAGTCCTTTATTCTGAAAAAATGACAAATGACAAACGACAAATGACAAACGACAAACGACAAACGACAACTTGGTAACTTATGAGACTCCATGATGTTAAGCCACAAAAAGGCTCAAAGAAACGCAAGAAGCGTGTAGGCAGAGGCATTTCTGCCGGTCAAGGTGCTAGTGCGGGTCTAGGTATGCGTGGTCAAAAATCTCGCTCTGGTAGCGGGACTCGACCAGGTTTTGAAGGTGGTCAGCAGCCATTATACCGCCGCTTACCTAAGCTGAAGGGCTTTCCCATTGTTAATCAGAAGATTTACACTACGATTAATGTAGAGAAGCTAGCCTCCCTTCCCGCTAATACAGAAGTAACTTTGACCTCCTTGAAGGCAGCAGGTATCCTGACTGCTGTCAAAGGGCCACTGAAAATTTTAGGTAACGGGGAATTGAGTATTCCGCTCAAGGTACAAGCGGCAGCTTTCACAGGTTCAGCTCGTAGCAAAATTGAGGCAGCTGGAGGGAGTTGTGAAGTCTTATGAGTGAGCCGGAACAGCGCACTTAAATGCAAGCCAACTCGCTGCCAGCGCCTGGTTCACTATAAAGGTAGCACTCTATGATCAGTCGAGATAAAGCCCCAACGGCTCAAGAAACTTTTATGCAGATGGCACAAGCAGCCGGGCTTAGAGGTAGGCTGCTTGTGACTGTCGGTGTTTTAATTTTGGTTCGCCTGGGTATCTTCTTGCCCGTACCAGGGATTGATAGACCTAGATTTGCCGAAGCCATAGCGGGCAATAATTCCATATTCGGTTTATTGGATATATTTTCTGGGCGAGGACTTTCGACTTTGGGCGTTTTTGCTTTAGGGATTTTACCCTTTATTAATGCGTCCATTATCATCCAATTGCTCACCGCAGCGATTCCATCTTTAGAAAATTTACAGAAAAATGAAGGCGAAGCAGGCCGGCGGAAAATATCGCAAATTACCCGCTATGTAACTGTATGTTGGGCGATTCTTCAAAGCACAGCTTTTTCAGCATTTTTCCTTCAGCAATTTGCCTTAAATCCAGGGCCAATCTTTGTAGCTGAAACTGCGATCGCTCTGACTGCTGGTTCCATGTTCGTCATGTGGGCATCAGAACTGATTACAGAGCGGGGAATTGGAAATGGAGCATCATTGTTGATTTTTGTCAATATTGTCGCATCATTACCAAAAGCTTTAGGTGATACTATCGATTTGGTGCAAGTAGGCGGTCGGGAAACAGTTGGTCGCGTCATCGTACTAATCTTAGTTTTCCTGGCAACTATTGTTGGTATTGTGGTTGTCCAAGAAGGAATGCGTCGCATCCCAATTATTTCGGCTCGTCGCCAAGTAGGTCGTCGAGTTTTGGCAGAGCAACGAAGCTTTTTACCCTTGCGGCTAAATCAAGGCGGCGTAATGCCAATTATCTTTGCCGCAGCCATCCTCAGTTTGCCATTGCTGATTGCAAATTTCGCCAAGAATGCTGAATTGGCAAATATAATTAACACTTATTTGAGTCCAAGCGGTTCTGGCTCTTGGGTCTATGCTTTGGTTTACATGATTTCCATCATTTTCTTCAGCTACTTCTATTCTTCGTTGATTCTCAACCCGGTAGATGTAGCGCAAAATTTGAAAAAAATGGGTTCTAGTATTCCCGGCATTCGTCCCGGCAAAGCGACTAGCGAGTATATCGAGCGCGTTTCAAACCGACTCACCTTTTTGGGTGCTATCTTTTTGGGCTTGGTCGCTATTATCCCAACCGGTGTAGAAAGTGCTTTAGGAGTACCCACATTTAAGGGACTAGGTGCTACCTCTCTATTAATTTTAGTGGGCGTGGCAATTGATACGGCAAGACAAATTCAAACTTACGTGATTTCTCAGCGCTATGAAGGAATGGTGAAACAATAGTGACGCGACTAATCTTCTTGGGGCCACCTGGAGCTGGTAAAGGAACACAAGCTCAAGCATTGGCTGAACACTTAAATATTCCCCACATTTCCACTGGTGAAATATTAAGACAAGCCATGAAAGAGCAAACCCATTTGGGAATCAAGGCTCAAAACTATGTAAATAGCGGTGAGTTAGTCCCTGACCAGTTAGTTCAGGATTTGGTACAGGAGCGCCTCAACCAACCAGATGCAGAAAATGGTTGGATTCTTGATGGTTTTCCCCGCAAAGTGACGCAAGCGGCTTTTCTAGAAGAATTACTGGAAAAAATACATCAGAGTGGTGAAAGAGTAGTCAATTTAGATGCACCAGATGATGTTGTAGTAGAACGTTTGCTAGCTAGAGGGCGAAAAGATGATACCGAAGAGGTGATTCGTCGGCGGTTACAAGTGTACCGCGATGAAACTGCACCTTTAATTGATTATTATCGCGATCGCCAAAAACTCTTAACAGTCAATGGCAATCAGTCCCAAGAAGAAGTCACTGATGAACTGCAAAAGGTAATCATTTTTTGAGAAAAGAGATTAGGTAGTAGGGAGTGGAGAATAAAAGATTCAACACTCCCGCCTACCAAGAAACAAATCAATTTTAGCTAAGATATATTAATAAACTGTTGATATATTTCTTAAAATGTGTTCTCTTGCAGGTTAAGTACTGCAACTGAACACGAAATTGTTGAGTTGAGGAAAAAACAAATTGTCTAAGCAAGATTTGATTGAAATGGAAGGCACGGTTACAGAGTCACTGCCCAATGCGATGTTTCGCGTTGACTTGGACAATGGCTTCAACGTGCTAGCTCACATTTCCGGCAAGATTCGCCGCAATTATATCAAGATTTTGCCCGGCGATCGCGTCAAGGTAGAGTTAACTCCTTACGACTTGACCAAAGGCAGAATTACCTATCGACTACGTAAGAAGTAACTATATGTAAATGTAATGTAGAGAATTTTACCATAAAACCATTTTTTTGACTGTTCGCTAGTCGATTTAGTGGATTATTTTCCCTAAAAATGCTATAATTTAATATTTGGAGTCAAAGAATAAAAGGCATGAAAGTTAGAGCCTCAGTCAAGAAAATCTGTGAAAAGTGTAACGTGATCAAACGTCGTGGTCGCGTTATGGTGATTTGCGTCAACCCCAAGCATAAGCAACGTCAAGGATAAGACTCTTACCAAGAGAGTAAGTTTTAACACGCAACTCATCATTAATTAAAACAAAAAGACGTGATTGATCACGTTTTTCCAACCAACAGTAATTGCGAGAACAATAGGGAGAGTTCATTGTGGCACGTATTGCCGGAGTAGACCTTCCACGCGATAAGCGCGTCGAAATCGGTCTAACTTACATTTACGGAATTGGTTTATCACGCGCTCAAGAAATTATAGCGGCTACTGGTGTGAACCCAGACACCCGTGTTAAGGACTTAAGTGATGCCGATGTGACAACCCTGCGAGGGGAAATAGAAAGCAACTATCAAGTTGAAGGCGACTTGCGGCGCTTGGAGTCTTTGAACATCAAGCGCTTAGTTGACATTGGGACTTACAGAGGTCGTCGTCATCGCATGGGCTTACCTGTTAGAGGACAAAGAACTCGAACTAATGCCAGAACCCGTCGAGGCAGAAGGCAGACAGTGGCTGGTAAGAAGAAGGCTCCAGGGAAATAAATTTGCAACGCTTGCTAATCAGAGCAAGTTTCACCTTAAATCAACTAAACAAGTATGGCGAGACAACCAACTAAAAAATCCGGGAGCAAGAAGCAGAAACGGAATGTACCCAGTGGGATGGCCTACATCCAGTCTACTTTCAACAATAGCATTGTCACCATTACCGATCAGAATGGAGATGTCATCTCCTGGGCTAGTGCTGGTTCTAGCGGTTTTAAGGGAGCAAAAAAGGGAACTCCCTTTGCAGCGCAAACTGCTGCTGAAAGTGCAGCCCGTAGAGCCATCGATCAAGGAATGCGTCAAATTGAGGTAATGGTCAGTGGGCCAGGAGCAGGTAGAGAAACTGCTATCCGGGCACTTCAAGGAGCAGGACTGGAAATCACGCTCATTCGGGATATTACCCCCATTCCTCACAATGGTTGCCGTCCACCCAAGCGCCGTCGAGTTTAAATACCAAGATTTGGCATTGAGGACGAAAAGCTACAACCAAAGGAAGTAAATTTCCTTGCAATGATCGCTTGGGCGGATAACGCGCAAACTGTCATTGGGTGAAGCTTGGGCGACCAAAAGCGAGTCAGATTTTTCCTATAGGGAAAGCTGTTAAGCTTCGGGAACCCCAAATATTATTAGCGCCTGCAAGCTCAATAGGAGCATCAAACTATACCGTGATTTCATACTAATAGTTTGATAAACCTATAATCTACAGGACATAAATTCAATTCGGGAGGCAATTGATTTGTCTGCTAGCAGCACCTTAGAAAAAGGGAGGCTCATCCGTGGCGCAGTTTCAGATTGAATGTGTAGAGTCGAATACTGAAGAAAGTCGGAACCATTACAGTAAATTTGTTCTGGAACCTCTAGAACGCGGTCAAGGAACAACGGTTGGCAACGCACTGCGGCGGGTTTTACTGTCTAACCTAGAAGGTACAGCAGTTACAGCAGTGCGGATTGAAGGCGTTTCACACGAGTTTGCCACAGTTCCGGGCGTGCGGGAAGATGTGCTGGAAATCCTCATGAAAATGAAGGAAGTCATTCTCAAAAACTATTCCTCGCAACCCCAGATTGGTAGATTAGTTGTTAGAGGCCCAGCAACAATCACTGCGGCGCATTTTGATTTACCTAGTGAAGTAGAGGTCATCGATCCGACCCAGTATGTAGCCACCATTGCTGAGGGTGGAAAGCTGGAAATGGAATTTCGGATCGAGAAAGGCAAAGGCTATCGCACGGTAGAGCGAGGACGTGAGGAAGCCACATCATTGGATTTTCTCCAAATCGACTCAATATTTATGCCGGTGCGAAAAGTCAACTACAGCGTTGAAGAATCTCGCGGGGAAGGCTTGATTCCAAAAGACCGACTGCTGTTGGAAGTTTGGACAAATGGCAGTATTTCCCCTCAAGAGGCACTATCTTCGGCCGCTGCGATCTTGGTAGATTTATTCAACCCGTTGAAAGATATCTCCCTAGAACCAACAGATACAGGTTCAGAGATCCCAGACGATCCAACTGCCCAGATACCCATCGAAGAGTTGCAGCTTTCTGTGCGGGCATATAACTGTCTCAAACGGGCACAAGTTAACTCTGTGGCAGATTTGTTGGATTATACCCAAGAAGACCTCTTAGAAATTAAGAACTTTGGGCAGAAGTCAGCAGAAGAAGTCGTGGAAGCTTTGCAGCGACGCTTAGGCATCACCCTGCCAATGGAAAGAGGCTCTAAACACCCTTAAGAAAAACCGTTCATAACTCATAGTGCATAATTATGCGTCACCGTTGTCGCGTCAAAAAACTCAGTAAACCAGCCGATCAACGCCGTGCTTTACTGCGATCGCTCGCCACCGAGCTGATCCGTCATGGTAAGATCACCACCACTTTAATTAGAGCGAAAGTTCTAAGAAGTGAAGTGGAAAAAATGATTACTCTAGCTAAAAATGGCTCCTTGGCAGCACGCCGGGAAGCTCTTGGCTATATCTTCGACAAACAACTGGTTCACGCTCTATTTGAGCAAGCTCCTACTCGATATGGCGATCGCCAGGGCGGTTATACCCGCATCCTGCGTACCGTACCGCGTCGGGGTGATAATGCAAAAATGGCAATAATTGAATTGGTTTAAGTCATTTAGTCATTGGTCATTAGTCATTGGTTATTCACAAATGACAAAGGATGAATGACAAAGGACAAAATCTGTATGTTAGAAAGCCACCAGCCTACACAAACTCATCGAGTAGCCTTGGTAATCCAATACCTGGGCACTCATTTTCATGGCTGGCAAAGGCAAAAACAACACCGGACAGTTCAAGAAGAGATCGAAATTGCGATCGCTACTATTCTTGGGTATCATGTAACACTACATGGTGCTGGGCGAACCGATTCTGGAGTTCACGCTGCTGCTCAAGTAGCCCATTTTGAAGCAACAGGTTTCATTCCGCCTCACAAGTGGGCAACAATCCTCAACAGCTACCTGCCGCCAGATATATTAATCAGGGCTTCAGCTAGTGTCGATAACCGTTGGCACGCTCGCTTTAGTGCAGCCTATCGACGGTATCGCTACACAATATATACTGAAGATCGGCTTAACTTGTTTGTAAGACCCTTCAGTTGGCATTATTATTATGCACCCCTGGATGAATCTTTAATCCAAGCTGCCTTGGAACCTCTCTTGGGAAAGCATCACTTAGCTGCTTTTCACCGTGCAGGCTCAAAGCGATCGCATTCCTGGGTAGAGGTGCAAGCAGTAGAGTGTCGTCGCAGTGGGCCATTTATCCATATTGAAATACAGGCAGATGGATTTTTGTATGGCATGGTACGGCTGTTGGTAGGGATGCTGGTAGAAGTAGGTTCTGGACAACGAACACTTTCTAACTTCACCGAACTTTGGAAAGAAGAACGCCGGGAAGAAGTGAAATATGCCGCACCGCCTCAAGGCTTGTGTTTGTTGCGAGTCGGCTATCCCGATTTTCCCTTTCCAAAAGAGATTTGGTACGACACCTTGCCAAAGTTCGTCACTAGTCAAGAGTCATTAGTCATTGGTTCTTAGTAACTACGAATGACAAAAGACAAATGACTAATGACAAATTAAAAATGACAAAGGACAAATGACAAATGACAACAGTTAAAACATACCTTCCTTCTCAAGCAACCCTTGAGCGTGAGTGGTACATAGTAGATGCCACCGATAAACGTCTCGGTCGCCTCGCCAGCGAAATCGCCCAGGTATTGAGAGGCAAAAAGAAACCCGAATATACACCTCATTTAGATACAGGTGATTTCGTAATCGTCATTAATGCCGAAAAAGTAGCAGTCACGGGCAAAAAACGCACTCAAAAGCTTTACCGCCGCCATTCTGGTCGTCCCGGCGGCATGAAAACGGAAACTTTCGCTAAACTGCAAGACCGCATACCAGAGCGGATTTTAGAACAAGCTGTTAAAGGTATGCTACCTAAAAATAGCCTCGGTAAGCAGTTGTTCACCAAGCTAAAAGTTTACGCTGGGCCTACGCATCCCCATGATGCTCAAAAACCTAAAGAACTAAAAGTTAATACAATTCCTGGAGAAGAAAATTAATGGTAGTAGCAGATGCTAATAGCGGTCGCGCCGTATACTGGGGTACTGGCCGTCGTAAGAACGCAGTAGCACGGGTACGCTTGGTTCCAGGCACAGGTCAACTGACTGTGAACGGTAAAGATGGAAACTTGTATTTCCAATTTAACCCCAACTATCTGGGAGTGATTAAAGCGCCCCTGGAAACTCTGGGATTAGAAAACGAATATGACATTTTGGTGAAAGCAGAAGGCGGCGGCTTGACCGGACAGGCTGATTCTGTTCGTTTGGGAGTTGCTCGTGCTTTGTGCCAACTCGATCCAGACAACCGCCCACCTTTGAAAACCGAAGGTTATTTGACTCGTGATCCAAGGGCTAAAGAGCGGAAGAAATATGGTTTACATAAAGCTCGGAAAGCGCCTCAGTACTCTAAGCGTTAGAAATTGGGCATTGGTGAAGAAGGTGATAGATTACAGGGGACAGGTGATAGTTTTCTGTTACCTTTAACCTGTTCCCTTCTCGCTTCTTCTAGCTGCAATTGAACGCTGAAAGTTATAATTTATATAGATTCATCACAAAAAAAACAATGGCTAAAGCTGATATTCACCCCAAGTGGTATCCAGATGCTAAAGTTTACTGCAACGGTCAAGTTGTTATGACCATTGGCTCCACCAAGCCAGAATTGCATGTAGATGTTTGGTCTGGAAATCACCCATTTTACACCGGCACTCAGAAGATTATTGACACTGAGGGTCGAGTAGAGCGCTTCCTCCGCAAGTACGGTATGAGCAGCACTCAAACATCTGGCGACGAACAAGACAAAAAGTAGCGAGTTGGCTCTGCTGTTAACGACGGCCCTGCATCAGCTGGGTCGATTTTCATTTATATGCTCGAGCCAATTTGTTATTTTTTTAAGGAGCGATCGCAATCGTCATGGCTGAATCATACTTACTGGACAAACTAAAATCCGTTGAACAAACTTTTAATGAACTAACACGTCGTCTTGGCGACCCCGATACGGCTAGCAATCCTGATGAGTATCAAGAAATTGCTAAGTCTCGTTCTTCTTTGGAAGAGGTAGTTGATACTTATGAAATTTGGAAAACAGCCCAAGAAGACTTGATCGGAGCGCGTGAGGTTTATAAAGAATCTGCGAGTGATCCAGAGTTGCAAGAAATGGCATCACTGGAAGTAAAAGAACTTGAAGAGAAAATAGAACATTTAGAGTCTCGCTTGAAAGTCTTACTGCTACCACGCGACCCCAATGATGAAAAGAATATCATGTTGGAAATTCGCGCTGGTACTGGTGGCGATGAAGCAAGTATTTGGGCTGGCGATTTGATGCAGATGTACACCCGCTATGCCCAGACTCAAGGTTGGAAAGTTTCTCTAGTGAGCGAATCTCGCGGAGAAATGGGTGGCTGGAAAGAGGTCATTCTGGAAATTAAAGGTAATGATGTTTATAGCCAGCTAAAGTTTGAAGCTGGAGTGCATCGTGTGCAGCGCGTGCCGGCAACTGAATCTGGGGGACGGGTTCATACTTCCACAGCTACCGTGGCGATTATGCCAGAGGTCGATGATGTGGAAATTCACATTGACCCGAAAGATATTGAAATGACTACAGCTCGTTCTGGTGGTGCTGGTGGACAAAACGTCAACAAGGTGGAAACAGCCGTTGACTTGATGCACAAACCGACGGGAATACGCATTTTCTGTACAGAAGAACGCAGCCAGTTGCAAAACAAAGAACGGGCTATGCAAATTCTGCGGGCGAAGTTGTATGACATCAAGTTAGGCGAACAACAAGCAGCTGTTACTTCCATGCGGCGATCGCAGGTTGGTACTGGATCGCGATCGGAAAAAATTCGCACCTATAATTATAAAGATAACCGCGCTACCGATCATCGGTTAGGTCAGAATTATTCCCTTACCCCTGTTTTGGATGGTGATTTAGAGACACTTATCCAATCTTGTATATCTTTAGACCAACAGGAACGGCTGGCGGAGTTAGCGACTTCTGCCGCTAACTAATTTTTGCTGTTAAATATCCTGTAAAACCACTTGTTGTACTGTTGCTTTTAACACAGACAGGTGGTTTTCTAATATTGCGTGCAGTGTATCTTCTATTTCACTGGGATAATGGTAATAAGCAAATTCGTACTTCATAACGTAATTTAGCTTTGCCCATTCCTTCAGAGTTTCACAGGTATAAATTAGCTTTTCCACTTCTTCTTGCCAACGTGCAAAAATCCGGTAGCTAAAAAAGCTGCTGCATATATTGCCTTTTGCATCCCAGTAAGAAATACATACTTGATGCTTCAGAAGGTGGATTTTTTTGATTTGCTTAACATCGTAGCCTTTAACTTTTAAAGCTTCTTTGGTTTCTGCGTCAGAAATGTTCCACTGTTCTGGTTTAATTTTATTAGTGGCTATAAAGTTTTTACCTTTGCGGCGATATTGGTTAATTTTGCGTGGCTTGCGAAACATGATGCACCTTCGATATTATTTCTCGCAGCAAAGTCTAGCTACTAGCACAAGCGCCGTAGCAAACTAAGTTTTTTGGGTTGGTTAAAGATAAATGGGTTCGTCTACTAGCTTGATGCCTGTAGTTGGCGATTTACAACCAGAGATATAGTTTAGTACTAAAACACAAGGCTGTCAATATAAAAGTAAACTTGTAATATTGAAAGTAGACTTGTAAATAAAGTTGGCTAGCTATATAAGCAGTGAAGATCGAAAGCAAACAAAAACTGATTGAAATCATTAAACTAGCTCGCGGTTCAATGAGTCAGCGAGCCTTTGGTAAGCTTTTGGGAGTATCTGCTACTGCTGTTCAGATGTGGGAAAAAGGTGTGAAGGTTCCAGATACAGAAAATTTGGCTCGAATCGCATCGAAAGCAGGCTACACAATGGAAGAGTTAATCAGCTGCATAGATGGCAAGCCAATTCCAGAAACCTCAGATTTGAGTCTAATTCTTAGACAAATCCAGCACATGCCTTTGGCGCAAGTGGCTCAAATAGTCCAAGCTGCGGCAGAGAGATTGGCAGCTGTGGCAGAAGCATCCGGGGATGAAGCGAAGGCTAGTTGAATATTAAAATAATTCGTAATACTTCGGCTACGCTCAGTACAAGTTCGTAATTCGTAATTCGTAATTAAGTTTTTTAGCTAGCTCGTGGTTTCTTGCTGTCAAGATTCAACTCTATGGACAAACCTTGTTTGTATGACCAAGATTTCTATGGCTGGACACAGCAGCAGGCTAAAGCGTTAGAACAGAGGCTAGTTATGGAACTAGACTGGCAAAACCTGCAAGAGGAAATTCAAGCTTTAGGGAGACAGGAGTATCGGGAACTCGTGAGTCGTCTGAGTGTATTACTCGGTCATCTCTTGAAGTGGGAGTATCAACCCGAACAATGCTCTCGCAGTTGGTTTTTAACAATTCGAGAACAGCGCCGCGCCATTCATAGGCATCTGCGACAGAACCCCAGCTTAAAATCTCGAATAGAAGAAGCTTTGTTAGATGGCTTTGAAGCGGGAGTTGATTTGGTGCTTCGAGAAACTAACTTACCATTACGAACTTTTCCAGAGCATTGTCCTTATTTATTTGATGATGCGATCGCAGACAATTTTCTGTGCGATACTCGTCAAGACTGGGAAGGATAATTACTACCATTTTCATGACGCTCATTTGTTATTTGGAGATACCTTAAGTAGAACGAAGTGAAAAAAATTATATATTTATAAGTTTTACTCCAAGTTAGTTAGATATAGTTACATCTATGAAAGAAGTAATAGAAAATGTAAAACAAACTATAGCGCAAAAACAAATACTTTGGGCTTATCCAATTGCACTGAAATTACAAAAACATCACTATAGTTTGGTAATCCAATGGGCAATAGAATGCATACAAATATATTCATCCGAGATTGAATCGGACAAACTCTCCCAGCTTAATAAATATATTCAGCAAGCTTTGTCAGAGCCAAATTTTTTAACTCCTTTACAGTGTGATGAAATTAGTCGAGAAATATGGTATTTGCCTGAAAGGGAAGAAATTCAAACTGCAATAGCTCGACTATGGGCTTCTATGGCAGCTTTTAAAGATGGAGAGGATCGTGGTGGAGTAATCGAAACCACTAGGGCAGTCGAATTAGTATTACCTGATATATACGATCATCGTCTATTAGATCGATACCTAGAAGCTGCTGTAATAATTTTTGAAGAATACGAATCACAAAACTAGGCGTGTGAGTATTAGAATGCCATTGATTCGCCTGGCGATCGCTAATTTTGGCTGAGTTAGAGGTTCTGGTAGAAATACATAACGGCTGCACAAACTAAGTCCATCTGCGTGGATTCCAGCAAGTTGAAACCCCCGGAGATAGGTTTTATCTATATAGCTACGATTTCAATCGCCAGTGCTAGGGTATTTTACTGGCAGCTAAGGAATAAATGGTTTTAAAATAGTGCAATCTTAAAATATTTAGGGGTGCAGCTATGTCGCTACGCAATGAGCCTTTAGATTGGCAACTTGAAACGAATAATCCTTATATACCAGTTTATCATCAAGGGAATTTAGTGGGATTTTTTAAACCAGAATATGCCAGTGAAATTATTAAAGTTTTAAATGAAGAAGAAGTTTTAAGGAAAGCGCTAAAAATGGCTTGTACTGATTTAATTAAAAAAATTGGCGGCGATACCAGAAAAGTCAATTATTTAATGGAAAAATATGTGAAAACTAGTGAACGTCCAAAGCATGGAACTAGAGCGATCGCAGTTTTACTTCAAGATAGGCAAAAAGAGCTTGACTTGAGCAATCAGGAGTTTGCTAAATTCTGCGACACCTTTAAATTATCTCCCACCGAACTAAATAATATTTATGCTGGAGAAGCATTTGATGATACTTTGTTAGCGCCATTATCACGTATATTAGGGATGGCAAAAGAGCAATTGCTGAAAGTGCGAGATGGTTCTGAAGAATCAAGCAACACATAAATAGCAAATCAAAATCTTCAACTCAGATAAAATTGTGAAAACAGACATCATCTTTTATCGGCTGTTTCAAGAATTCCCTGATATCTTCTTTGAACTTATTGGTAATCCTCCAGAAGAAGCTAGCCTTTATCAATTTTCATCAGTTGAAATCAAACAAACAGCCTTCAGAATTGATGGTGTATTTCTACCGACACAAGGAAGCGAGAACCCGATTTACTTTGTAGAAGTACAATTTCAAGCTGATGGGGAAATTTATTCACGGCTAATTGCAGAAATATGTTTATACCTCCGTCAAAATCAACCGTTAAATGATTGGGGTGCTGTGGTTTTATACCCAAATAGGAATGTAGATACAGGCAATATCAAACATTACCGTGAGTTTTTCACAAGTGGGCGCGTCAGGCGCATTTATTTGGATGAATTAGGTGAAGGTGCATCGCTTCCAATTGGCATTGCAACTGCTAAATTAGTAATTGCAACCGACGATATAGCAATTGTCCAAGCAAGGGAGTTGATAGACAGAACTAAGTCAGAAATAAGTTCACCACCAAAACAGCAGCAATTATTACAATTTATAGAGACTATTTTGGCTTACAAATTTCCTGCAATGAGTAGGGAGGAGATGGAGGAAATGTTTGGATTAAGCGAGTTAAAGCAAACCAGATTTTATCAGGAAGCCTTTCAGGAGGGTGTTGAACAAGGTAAGGTTCAAGGCATTGAACAAGGTAAGGTTCAAGGCATTGAGCAAGGTAAACTCAGAGCAGTACCAGCAATGTTGGCAGCCGGGTTGACTGTAGAACAAGTAGCACAGGCGCTAGATTTGAGTGTCGAACAAATCAGACAAGCCGCGCAGTAGGATTCTTCTGATCAAGGAGTAGAGGAATTGGTGGACTACAACATAGGAACTATGAGTTTCAAAGATACAAAAGTTTATCAAGAAGCATTTGAAGAAGGGCGTTTGGAAGGTTTACGGCAATCAGTACCTCGTCTATTAGATTTAGCGTTAACTATTGAGCAAGTTGCGGAGGGATTAGGTTTAACTATAAACCAAGTTCAAAACGCGAAACTCTATCATGATGGCATCCAAATAGGGGAGCGTATAGCCAAATTAAAATTAATACCCACCTTATTAAAATTGGGGGTGACAGTAGAACAAGTGGCTGAGGCATTTGATTTCAGTGTCGAAGAAGTTAGACAAGTAACACAAAGCCAGCCTTAAGATAGATGTGGTAAATTTTATCCGTGGCTTAAGCCAAATTTGGTTTGCGGCTTCCAAACTTGATCACGACGAATTTATAGTTAATTTTTGTTAATATTAGAGGCGGTGTTAGTACTTCGTCCTCAACCACCCACTCCCTACCTGAGAGAAACTTAATGCTGCGACTAGAACATATAAGTAAAATTTATCCCACAGGCGAAGTTCTCAAAGATATCAACTGGGAAGTTAAACCAGGCGATCGCATTGGCTTAGTCGGTGTCAACGGTGCTGGGAAATCCACCCAGTTAAAGATCATTTCTGGGGAAATTGAACCCACCGCAGGCGAAATTATCCGTCCTAATAGCTTACATATAGCCTACCTCAACCAAGAGTTTGAAGTAGACCCCAGCCGCACCGTTAGAGAAGAATTTTGGACTGTCTTCCAAGAAGCCAACGAAGTACAGTTATCTCTGGCGCACATCCCACAAGAGATGGAAACGGCTAACCCAGAGGAACTGGATCGACTGATCGACAAGTTGGATCGCTTGCAGCGCAAATTTGAAGCCTTGGATGGCTACAACTTAGATGCACGCATCGGGAAAATTTTACCAGAGATGGGGTTTGGGCTAGAAGATGGCGATCGCCTCGTCAGTGCCTTCAGTGGTGGTTGGCAAATGCGGATGAGTTTGGGTAAAATTCTGCTGCAAAAACCCGACTTGTTGCTGCTGGATGAACCGACTAACCACCTAGATTTAGAAACCATTGAGTGGTTGGAAAATTACCTCAGAGGGCTGATTACGCCGATGGTAATAGTCTCCCATGACCGGGAGTTTCTTGACCGCCTCTGCACCCAAATTGTGGAAACTGAACGTGGCGTTTCTGCTAGCTACCTTGGTAACTACTCGGCATATTTGGAACAAAAAGCCGAAAGTCAATCAGCACAACTGAGTGCTTACGAACGCCAGCAGAAAGAATTAGAGAAACAGCAAACCTTTGTTGATAGATTTCGCGCCAGTGCTACCCGCAGTACCCAGGCAAAAAGCCGGGAAAAGCAACTCGACAAAATCGAGCGCATTGAAGCACCCGTTGGTGGTATGAGAACTCTCCACTTCCGTTTTCCCCCTGCACCCCGCAGTGGACGCGAAGTAGTCGAAATTAAAGATTTAACTCATCTTTATGGTGAGAAAATCCTATTTTTATCAGCAAATCTGCTAATTGAAAGGGGCGATCGCATTGCTTTTCTTGGCCCCAACGGTGCTGGAAAATCTACCCTGCTGCGCGTAATTATGGGTATGGAACCACCCACAGAAGGTATTGTTCAATTAGGGGATCACAACGTTATTCCCGGTTACTTTGAGCAAAATCAAGCTGAAGCTTTGGACTTGAAGAAAACTGTCATGGAAACTATCCATGATGAAGTTCCAGACTGGGATAATCAAGAAGTTCGCACGCTTTTGGGACGCTTCTTATTTACTGGTGATACTGTATTTAAGGCAGTTGGGGCATTAAGTGGAGGAGAAAAAGCTCGTTTGGCGTTGGCAAAAATGCTCTTACGTCCCGCGAACTTACTAATTCTAGATGAGCCGACAAACCACCTAGACATTCCGGCGAAAGAAATGCTGGAAGAAGCGCTTAAAAACTATGATGGTACGGCAATTGTAGTTTCCCATGACCGCTACTTTATTTCTCAAGTAGCTAACAAAATCGTCGAAATTCGTGATGGTGAATTCCGCGTTTACTTAGGAGACTATCATTACTATCTCCAGAAAATTGCCGAAGAAAAAGAACAAGCAAAGTTAGCTGCGATCGCTGCTGAAAAAGCTGCTAAAAAAGCTGCAAAAGCTTCCAGTAAAAAGAAATAAGAGATCGAGTACAGACTTAGTAGTAGTGCTAAAATGCTACTACTAAGTAATTATTTGTTATTAGCAATAACCGACGTTACATAAAAATTGCTAAAGTTTAAAAAATCATTCAAAAAACTGTTAAGTCTCTCATAAAATAAATTAATAAGCAAAAATTCACTTGCGGCGTGGATTAGCAGTGGTATCATTCGGATATTACAAAAAGTAAAGGGCAATTTTACTATGACCAAAGCACCTGTTGCTCCTGTGGTGCTAGTCATTTTAGACGGATGGGGCTACTGCGAGGAGAAGCGAGGAAACGCTATTGTTGCTGCTAAAACTCCCATTGTGGAAAGTTTATGGGCAGCTTACCCGCATACCCTCATCCGCACATCAGGAAAAGCCGTAGGGTTGCCAGAAGGTCAAATGGGCAACTCGGAAGTAGGTCATTTGAACATTGGTGCTGGGCGAGTTGTACCGCAAGAACTGGTACGCATCTCCGATGCGGTCGAAGACGGTTCTATTGCCTTAAACCCAGCACTCGTCAAAATCTGCCAGGAAGTTCGCTCTCGGAATAGTAAGCTGCATCTAATCGGGCTTTGTTCTGAGGGAGGGGTACATTCTCATATCACCCATCTATTCGGACTACTTGACTTAGCCAAAGACCAGAGAATTCCAGAAGTTTGTATTCACGCCATTACCGATGGTCGTGACACCGCCCCAACTGACGGTGTAAGAGCAATCACAATGCTGCAAAATTATATAGACCGCACAGGAATTGGGCGCATAGTCACCCTTAGCGGTCGCTACTACGCGATGGATCGCGATCACCGTTGGGATCGGGTCAAACGTGCCTATGACGTGATGACTCAAGATGGTTCAGGTGATAATCGCAACGCCGTGGAAATCTTGCAAGCATCTTACGCCGAAGGGGTAAAAGATGAATTTGTCAACCCCATCCGAATTGCACCCGGCGCAATAGAACCAGGGGATGGAGTGATATTTTTTAACTTCCGCCCCGATCGCTCCAGACAACTGACTCAAGCTTTGGTCAGTTCCACATTTAACGGTTTTGAAAGACAGCAAATCACACCACTGTCTTTTGTCACGTTTACACAGTATGATTCAGACTTACCCGTGGCTGTAGCCTTTGAGCCGCAGAATCTCAGTAATATTCTGGGAGAAGTCATAGCCAATCACAGTCTAAATCAGTTCCGCACCGCCGAAACAGAAAAATATGCCCATGTCACCTATTTCTTTAATGGGGGTCTGGAGGAACCTTTTGCTGGAGAAGATCGGGAACTGGTAAGTAGCCCAATGGTAGCGACTTACGATCATGCCCCAGCGATGTCAGCAGTAGCAGTTACAGATGTTGCGATCGCTGCGGTTCAAAAAGGTACATATTCCTTAGTTGTGATTAACTATGCCAACCCAGACATGGTAGGGCATACTGGTCAAATCGACGCTACCATTACAGCAGTTGAAACAGTCGATCGCTGTTTAGGTCGCTTGTTAGAGAGCGTTATCAAAGCCGGCGGTACAACAATTATTACTGCCGATCATGGCAACGCTGAGTATATGCTAGATCATGGGGGTAATCCCTGGACAGCTCATACTACTAACCCAGTCCCCTTCATCTTGGTGGAAGGAGAGAAAGTCAAAATCCCTGGATATGGTACAAATGTCGAACTGCGAAGCGATGGCAAGCTATCCGACATTGCCCCCACAATTCTAGAGATTTTACAGCTGCCTCAGCCACCAGAAATGACCGGGCGATCGCTGCTGAAAACAGCAGATTATGAGCTACAACGTACTCGCACTCCCGTGCAAGTAGGGCTGTAAAAGATTGCTGAGTTCTGAGTTAGGAGTTTTTAGTGAACTCCTAACTTTTGAATTTAGAATTCTGACTCCTGTTTTTTAAAACTTGTTATAAATGAGATTCCACCATGACAGTTACTAATATCGTGCAAGGCATTTGGGCATTTTCCGCCACTGGTTTGATTATCTTAGTTTTATTACATAGCCCCAAAGGTGATGGCATTGGAGCCATCGGTGGACAAGCCCAGCTATTTAGCAGCACCAAAAGTGCAGAAAACACCTTAAATCGAATTACTTGGGCATTGACAGTAATTTTTCTCGGTTTAACAGTAGTTTTAAGTGCTGGTTGGCTACCTAAATAAGGATAGGTAAATGGGGAAAAAAACCCAACACCAAATACTTAACATCCTAATAACTTTAATCTCACAACGGTTAATTACAGCTCTTGCCTTATTTATTGGCACAGGGCTGTTTATCGTTCGTATTAATCTTCATTCGAGTTATGGGTTTACAATAATACCAAAATATGTATATTCAGACTTAAAAATTTCTCTCTCTACTTCATCTCCCCCAAAACCCCATCCCTTACCGCCTACACTTGCACAGTGGCAAGATAATACTAATAGTGGTGACTACTTTTCCCAAGTCACAACAACTCAAGTTGGTTATTTAATCTGGTCACAATTTCCTGTAAGAGTTTACGTAGAACCACCAAAAGCCGTTAGCGAAAAACAAGCTCAAGCATGGGTTAACGCTGTATTACAGGGTGTACAAGAGTGGAGTAATTATTTACCTTTAACAATAGTCGAACAGCCAGAAGTTGCTGATATTAGGATTGTCCGAAAAGCGCCACCTCTACAAATTTCGCCTGGTAGTAATATAACCCGTGCGCGATCGGCACAAACTACTTACGAGTTATACACCAGCAACAAAGTTTTATCCCACCGCTTCACCATCTTGCTAAGTCCCAGTCAAACAGGTGAGTATCTCATTGCAGCAGCCCGCCACGAATTTGGTCATGCACTGGGAATTTGGGGTCATAGTCCGCTACAAACTGATGCTTTATACTTTTCACAAGTTCGTAACCCGTCACCTATTTCTCCTAGAGATATAAATACTCTAAAGCGGGTTTATGAACAGCCAACTACTTTGGGATGGTCTTTAATAGATAATTCAAAAATTAATTGATTGATAGGTAGACCATAAGCTCGTCACTACGGAAAAAATGCTACTAATAGCGAAATAATGACAAATCCGTACCAACTTGTACTTGATACTAATGTACTGCTTACTGGTTTACGATCTAACCGTGGTGCATCTTACAAACTATTAACAATTCTGAATGATAGACGTTGGCAGTTAAATGTCTCTACCACCTTAGTCTTCGAGTATGAAGAAATTCTCAAACGAGAAAAAGAGCAGCTTGGATTGAGCGATAAAGATATTGACAACGTTATTGAAGCTATTTGTAAAATCGCCAATAAATGTAGCATTTTCTATTTATGGCGGCCAGTAGCACGCGATCCTGATGATGATTTTCTCATCGATTTAGCTGTTGAATGCCAAGCCGACTTTATCATCACTTACAATCAAAAAGATTTACAAGCAGCCCAAAAATTCGGACTGAGAGTAGTTTCACCCAAAGAATTCTTGCAAATAGTAGGAGAAATCCCATGACTAACTTAAATGTACAGCTACCCGAATCTTTATATAAACAAATTGAAGCTTTAGCAGCCAGAGAAAATATTTCTATTGAACAACTTGCAACTATTGCCTTATCTGCACAAGTTTCCGCATGGATGACCAAAGACTATTTGGAAGAAAAAGCCAAAAGCGGTAGTTGGGAAAAATTTCAGCAAGTTTTGAATAAGGTGCCTAAGGTAGAACCAGAAGAATATGACAAATTGTAGTGACTTAATTTTTTGGTGTTGCTGAGTTAAAATATGAATATGTTTAGCGTGAAGAATAAAAACTTAAGATTAAGGCAACCAATTTTTATCTAAAATTTGCTCTAGGGTATAAGGACATAATTCGGGTAAATTGGTTAAATTTGTTTTAGCCTTAACATAATCTAAGGCATTGCTATAAATTCTGCTGAAATTATCCTCTAAATGTTTGCGTATATTGGCGCTTAAATCTTCATTTGTTTGATTACGAAAACTAATAATTTCTGCTGCCCAATGATTAGCATTTCTTGGCTTTTCTAAATCCCAATATTGATAAAGTAATAAATGTCTAATAATTTGTTCTAATAAACTTCTTACTCGCCTTTTTTCATTCTTAGCCAAATCTTCCAATTCTTCTATTAAGTTTTCATAGTCAATGTCTGCTAATTGTCGATTTTTGAGACATTTAATAGTCTCCTCTAACCATTGCAGGTAATTGGATTCATATAATGTTTTTATGTCGATGATTGCAGTCATTTTTTGATTTTGTAGCTCTAATTTACTATTATTTATTATTTCATGTTAACTAATTTCTTAATTTTTGCCGATAATTGCCCAGAAAAAAAAAGATACACAGCACTGATAAGTTAAGTCAGAAGATATCCAGCGACTCCCAGAAGAACAATCAAGCAAAAGTTTTACCCTACCATCTGTCAGTAATCCAAGTCTCTCGCTGTTCCCCCTGAATCGACTGTACAATTCCAAACCTTTCCTCAATTTTGCGTGGCAGACTGTATATCCCAAAGATGTAAACCCAATCTTCTTCTGGTTGATCCGTCAAAACACGAACTCTGGCTTCCTTATCTTGTAAACGCTCGATGAAAATAGATGCACAAATTTCAACATCTTCAGGAATCTCATATACTTCCTTTGAAAGGGTGAATCTCTTCTCTAAACTATTTGCAATTTGGTCAATAACGTTTTGTTCGGGCAACGGATTTGTGAAGCAATAAACGTATGTTCGGCAGCACTTTCCATGTTCTAACTGCTCTAAGTCAGGGATATTTTTCACCTTTATCTGACTTGCATCGTACTTCATTTCGTTAACTCTAGATAGCCTTGTAAAACGGGTAAGAGAATTCTTAGTCAGGTATCTGTATTTTGCCCGATCGCACTCATAGCCATCTTAAGATTTACAGTGCGATCGCACTTTTTCCCTTCGTCTAAGCTCTACGACTTAGTGGTACAGGTCGCTGTGCTAAAACTTCTTTATAAAGTTCTTCCAGCAAAGTAATATTTTTACTGAGGGTATAGCGGTCTAATACACGCTGTCTGGCTTTTTGCCCCAGTAAGGTTGTTAACTCTGGATGGTCTTGCAACACTGGCAAGAGGGTTCTTAGTTGCGATCGCGCTGTTTTAGTATTAATAACTATACCTGCGCCCTTTTCCAATACTTCTCCATCTGCACCCACATCTGTTGCTAAACAAGCCAACCCACATGACATTCCTTCTAACAGAGATAGGGACAAACCCTCTACCAATGAAGGCAAAATAAATACATCTGCGCCCCGCAAAATTTCGATCCGTCGGTCTTCATCAGCGATAAATCCCAACCAGATAATGCCGTACTCTGAACCATAAAATTGCTCTAAAGAAGGCTTTAAAGGGCCGTCGCCAACAATTAGCAACTTAGTACCTGGCCCCATTGCCGACTGCTTCCAAGCCCGGAGGAGGGCTTCGACATTTTTCTCTGGTGCTATTCGGCCCTGATAGACAAACAGGCGTTCAGCTTTAAATTCTGTTTTGACTTGAGAAAACCCTGGAGAATACTTGACGGTATCAACACCGTTAGGAATTACAGCAATATTCTCTTCCCTCACGCCCATCCCTGCTAATAATTCTCGCTGAATTTGGGAAAATACAATCACGCGATCGTAGTTAACTAAAAAAGGTGCATAGAGCTGATAAGCCAAAAGCTGTGTTCCCGATACCAGCTTTGCCCCCTTTCCAGCAAACGGCGTGTGAAAAGTGGCAATTAAAGGCAACCTCAGTTCCTCACAGATTTCCGGTAGAAAAAAGTCTAGAGGAGATAACGTCAAGGAAGCATGGACTATATCTGGCTTGATTTCTCGCAGCGACTCCGTTAAAAGTTTGGTCGCTTTAAAAGTGGGGATTGTGTAAACCTGGGACTTATAAATAAAAGGGAGGGAAACCTCTCGAAGATTTGGCCAATTGTCAGGTTCAGAGTCTTCTTGGGCAAAGTGAAGAAAGCTAACTTGATGTCCCCTATCTAACAAGGCATTTGTAATTTCTCGACTGTAGGTGACATTGCCGCAAAAGGGTGATTTTTTTCCAATCCAGGCTATACGCATTCTTTATTTAGCTGTAAGAAAAGCGAGTTTGATCTATCTGTGTCCTTTGTGATTTTAATTTTATCTAGTTATACTTGCTGGTCTTTTAATAATTAGATATTACCACCAAAATCTGGTTCTAACAGCCTATTTTAAGCTGATGAAACCAGTGGATTTATGGTTTTATTTCTTTTACTTATAAGTTGTTTATTTCTGATATTTCAACAACTTACTCTGACTAATGTCAGATTGATATCCCGCAAGTATGTGATAAATTTTCACTGACCACAGTTTACCATGAACAGAAAATCTTTAAGTAAATATTAATTACTTCAAAGTAATGAATAATAGCTACTATTAGCTGATAACTACTTGTGTGAGTTATACCAGGTTAAGATACCTCCTAAAAAGACGATCGCTGCTAGTCCCAAAAAAACTGCCTGTAATCCCACAAAGGTTTCTGCTACACCTGCTAATGCCAAAGGTAAAGAGAGAGCAATATTAATTACATTGTTCTGTAAACCAAAGACTTTACCACGCATTTCTGGAGGTGTTTCTGTTTGGATTGCGGTTTGCATGGGAATTCCTACCAGCGCCCCAAAGATACCTAATGAAGCCACTAGTAACAAGACTAGCCATAATTGAGTTGTAAATACTGATAGACCAATCAATGATCCTGTCATGCCTATACAACCACATAAGCTTAACTGCGTATAGGAGAAGCGTTGACCAAATTGACCGAGAATTGTTGCTCCAGCAGCGATGCCAACACCACCAGCTGCTAGTAAAAAGCCAAATTGGGAGGCTTTCATGTTGGGAATTATTTCTGCCATCCGAACTGCTAAAACAGTTAATGCTGCAAAGACAGAAAACAAGATAATCAGTTGAAGCAAAGCATTGCGGACGCGATGATTTGCTCTGAGGTAGGCAAAACCATCTCGCAAGTCAGAGAATACGTGAGGGAATTCTGTATCGGGGTGGTGGTGTTTTTCTTTAGTTGCCAAGAAGAATAAAATTAGTCCAGCGATCGCATAACTACCACCTACTAAAAGTTCTTTGCCCAAACTACCGCTACCACCCATTTGCGACCAAAGTCCATCTGCGATCGCTAACAACGGTTCCCCGACAGCAAACCCAACAATCACCGATGCCATCATCGTTGTTGTATAAAGTGAATTAGCTGAGAGTAAATGCTGTTCTTCTACTATTAAGGGAATTGCAGCCTGTTCTGCCGGTGCAAAAAACTGCGTCAGCGTGGAAACTAAAAAAGTCACACCCAGAATGATCAAAAAGCCAACTGGCAAAACTCCTATGGGTTTCCAGTCATGAGTCAACCACATCAGAAAAGGAATTGACAAAACCAGGATGCCGCGCCAAATATTCGTTGCCACTAGTACAGCCTTTTTCGACCAGCGATCGACAAACACACCAGCAACGGAACCAAACAATACGGCTGGGATTGTAAAAGCCATCATCAAAACTGATACCCAACCACTAATACTCTGATTACTTGCTTGAAACTGAGTATTAATCAAAGCGATCATCAGCACCAAATAAACTTTATCAGCTAGTTGAGAGAAAACTTGACCGCCCCAAAGAGCTAGGAAATTAGGGTTTTTTAATACAGGCAAAAACCCTTGCTGTGTTACATTACCCGAAACAGCTTCTCCACCTGAACCAGATCCATCTAATTTGGGTGATTCTTTTTCTGGAATAGTGGCTACTGGCAAATGGCCATTGCGATTGCCGTTGCTATCTACCTCAGCAGTAGTTAACTTGTCCTCAGATTGTGTTTCTGATGGATTGGGAACAGCAGTTTTTGGTGTCCTACTTTGATCGCTTTTAGAAACGTCTTTCGGGGACATTTCTTGGCTATCGATTTGACTAGGTGTACACTTTGAAACAGCACTCAAGTGATTCCTGACTGTAGGATCTGATATCCTATTCTGTTTTTTAACCAGGCTTGGTGACAAGGGCAGGATTTTTTTATCCAAATCAGATGGTTGCATCATGGTTGGTTGGCAGCAAAATAAGAATCGATCAAAGTAGCAGAACGAATAGGGCGACCTAATTGATACTGAGCATACTGGCGCAAAATCTGCTCAACAGATAACCAGTTACGATCTCTAGCACCATCAATTTGCATTATCTCTGGTTGTGACAAATGTTGAAGCAAAGCCAGTTCCATAGCACCCAGACGGCTAGAAATCACAGGTATTTCTTGTCGATGCACAACAATTGTTTGGGTATGAGGCATAGGGTATTGGTTATTAGTTTCCCCCTCTCCCCGCCTTGCTCCTTCCCTCTCTCTTAGTAGACGTTCTCTAGTTTCTAAGCAAACTGTTCCACCCGCAGGGATACTAAATCCTACTTGCCATTTGGGGTCTGTAAAGTCTGGCTTGAGAGAGCGCCCAGATAAGCAGCATCCTTGCACTTGCGGTGTTACTCCTGCTAAGGCTAAAAGGTGAAAGACCCCATGAGCTAGATGAGCCAAAACACTAGATGCATTTGCACTAGATAAGGACTCCAAGCGATGGAGATGTTCATTGAACAACTCATAAAGTTCTTCTTGGGGTTGTTCGCTCAAAGCCTGAGAGAGGACTATTTCTGCTAAATATTGGCTAGCAGCCAATTTTCCCAAATCTTTAGCTAAACCAGGATAAGTTTTTAACGTCTGTGCTTGAGTAATTTTATCAAGCGATCGCCCCTTGGCGATCAATAGTTCATTCACAACGAACATACCACTCCTGCCACCCAAGCTGGAGTTGTGCTTACGTGCCCCTGGAGCCACTGCTCGAATCAGACCAAATTCTGGTGTCAAAATCGTCACTATTTTATCTGATTCTCCCAAAACCTGGGTTTTAAGATTAATTCCGGTCGCTTTGTAGGTTCTACTCATTCGTTATTCGTCATTAGTGATTAGTCATTGGTCATTCAGTTAGGACAAAAGACAAATGACATAGACGTGCCAGCAGTTTCCCGCAGGGTAGGACAAGAAACAAATGACTATTCACCCTTTCCCAGGTTATCGCGCTGGCGAATCAAATCGATACCGCGAGATGTGCCTAATCTGGTAGCACCCGCTACGATTAAGTCTAAGGCTTGATTGATAGTGCGGATACCACCTGAGGCTTTAATTCCTACTCTTTCTTTTGCCAATTCCTGCAAAAATCGCACATCTGCCACTGTTGCACCACCATTCCAACCTGTACTAGTTTTTAAGAAAGCCGCTCCTGCCTCCATAGCTATTTCAGCAGCTATTTTTTTTTCTGCATCTGTCAACAGATTAGTTTCCAAAATTACCTTGACAGTTTGCCCAGTCTCTTCACAAATTTCGGCAATTTCCCGATGGACTTCTTCAGTTTTTCCAGCTTTCAACCAACCCAAGTTCATTACCACATCCAACTCAGTGGCCCCATTATCTGCCGCTTCTTGAGCCTCATAGAGTTTTACTGCTGAAGTAGTTGCACCAGAAGGAAAGCCAATCACCGTACAGACTTTTGGGTTTTTGCCGTGGAGCAGTTCAACTGCTTGTTTGACATAGGCAGGGTACAAGCAAACCGCCGCAAAATTGAATCTGTATGCTTCTTCACACCACTGTTGAACCTGCTCTGGAGTAGCCGTTGGCGTTAACAGGGCGTGATCGATAAATGGCGCAATATCAATATCTGGATAGTCTGCTGCCATCGTGTCTTCTGCCAGTAATTGATTATTAAAGTTTATAAAAAATTAAAACATTTCTTATATATATTAAACCATATTTATTCCGAGTTTATCCTGAAAACAAGCTGCTAACTTGCTTTGGATGTCGGCTTTGTAAATATTGCGGAATTAATGTAAGTATTTAAGGTGACATTAGGCAGTAGTAAAGTTAGAGATATTAACAGCATTTTTTACACCAACTCCTAAGAAGCTAGTAATAGTTTGACCCAATGCTTTGGATGCCAAATATGGTACGCCATTACCAATAGTCTTAAACATATTCGTGAGCGACATATTATCTGGAAGTACAAAATTTTCAGGCAAAGATTGGATAGCTAAAGCTTCTGCTACAGAAATTCGCCTGATTTTATAGGGATGCAAATGAACTTCATTATTCCCATAGCAAGCTGTCGGAGAATAACGCCATCTGTGAAGACGCTTGAAAGACTTTTTAGAATCATCTCCTTCATCGATAGCAGCAAATCTTGTAATTCCTGCCCTTGGTTGAAAACAGTTTTCAGCATTGGGATGCTTCAGCACATTATTTTTTCTAAACCAGTATTCAACTGTTAATTCTTGGGGAATGCCGTCAGGACAAGAGGTGATGGAATTTTCTTGGAATGGATTGCACTTTTGCCAGGGGTAAGCAAAAACATTTTCTTGAGGATATAAAATGTAATTGTTCCAAGGAAAAGCTTCTTCGCTTAGTAACTTCTCACTACCGATTTCTATTCCTATATCTTTGATAAAATTATTTTGGAAACCAATAAGAATAATTCTTTCTCTATCCTGGGGTACACCATATTCGATAGCATTAATTAACCGCTCTGTTAAGATATAGCCTGCTTCTACTAATTGTTGCTTGAGTGATTCAAAGAATAAACGGTGTTTTGCTGTTCTCCACAACCCTTTAACATTTTCAAATAAAAAGAAATCTGGAATATTTCGGCAAATTAATTCAACATAAGAAGCAGAAAGCCTACCATTATCTCCTGAACGTCCTTTATTTTTTCCACCAATAGAAAAATCAGGACAGGGAGGCCCGCCAATGAAGCCCACAATATCATTAGATTTACGGCAGTCTTGTACTAATTCCTGAAGATGTTGTATTTGTAAACCTTCGAAAAGTTGGGTTATATCTCCTGCTTCTCCGTGATGATAACCGTATTTTGGCAACGGTAGATTCAGTACCTGCCGTGAATAGGCGTATGCTGCCATGAATGGGGGAAAGATTTCATTAACGTAAACAATATTGAAACCGCTAGCTTCAAAGCCTAAATCTAGGAATCCTGAGCCAGCGAAAAAGGAGAAAATACAAGGGCGATCGCTCATTAAATCAATAACTAATATTGCACAATAGTCTTAATAAATACTTAAAACCCAGTGTTTGTACTTAGGCAGTAATAAGTAAAAAACAATTTCAAAAGTGGTTAAATAGTAAAAAAAATTCACATTTTCCCTAAGTATCTAATATCTAAGTTTACTCAATCTTTAAGGAAAATCCCTGACAGAAAAAGAGTCTGAAGCCACAATTAAATATAGGAGTTTCCAAGCTCTAAAAAATGTTGAAGACAAATATTTGTCATTAAACAAAAAACCGGGGTACTTTGGACTAACTTTTATGCGAATTTTAATTTACTCTTACAACTACTATCCAGAACCAATTGGTATTGCTCCATTGATGACTGAGTTAGCAGAGGGACTAGTCAAACGTGGGCATGAAGTACGTGTAGTCACCGCTATGCCTAACTATCCTGAGCGTCAAATTTATCAGGGATATAGGGGCAAGTGGTATCTCAACGAATACAAAAATGGCGTTCAAATCCAACGCAGTTACGTTTGGATTCGTCCCCAACCCAACTTATTAGATCGGGTGTTACTAGATGCTAGTTTCGTTGTCACTAGTTTTGTACCTGCCCTCTTTGGTTGGCGGCCAGACGTTATCCTCTCAACATCGCCATCCTTGCCAAGCTGCGTACCAGTTGCTCTTTTAGGATGGTTACGTGCTTGTCCTGTGATCTTAAATTTACAGGATATATTACCAGAAGCAGCCGTCCACGTCGGTCTACTGAAAAATAAATGGCTTATAAAGTTATTTACGGTGTTGGAAAAATTTGCTTACCACACTGCCAGTAAAATTAGCGTCATCGCCGATGGGTTTGTGGACAATTTGCGATCTAAGGGCATAGAAGCTGACAAAATTGTGCAAATTCCCAACTGGGTTGATGTCAATTTTATCCGCCCTTTGCCTAAAGAAAATAACCCTTTCCGCGAAGTACATAACCTGAATGGCAAATTTGTAGTACTTTATTCTGGCAACATTGCCCTAACCCAAGGCTTAGAAAGCGTTGTTAAAGCTGCTTCTGCGTTACGCCATATCCCAGATATTGTTTTTGTCATCGTTGGAGAGGCAAAAGGGTTACAGCGATTGCAACAGGAATGTCTAGACTGCGGCGCAGATAATGTTTTGTTACTGCCATTTCAACCCCGCAAATCTTTGCCACAAATGTTAGCAGCTGCTGATGTTGGTTTAGTGGTGCAAAAGAAAAATGTTGTATCTTTCAATATGCCGTCAAAAATTCAAGTGCTACTTGCCAGTGGACGAGCTTTGGTTGCTTCTGTCCCCGATAATGGTACGGCAGCAAAAGCCATCAGGCAAAGTGGCGGCGGAGTTATTGTTCCTCCAGAAGATCCCCAAGCTTTAGCGATGGCAATTTTAGATTTGTATCAAAACCCCGAAAAAGTCAAAACTCTGGGTTATAAAAGTCGCCAATATGCCGTTGAAAACTATGCTTTTGAGCAAGCTTTAAATCAGTATGAGTCCTTGTGTTACTCATTGACGGCAGAACGTGGGGCAATTCAGTCCACAAGAATTACCAAACAAGAAGTTTAATTTACAGCAGTGGGCTTAGATTAGACAAAGTGCTAAACTCAAAAGCCTAACGATTCTGCTCCAGTTGCCCTGGCTGTTGCAGCATAATTTTTGTACCCTGTTTACGGTGGGCTGTACTTAGTAGGTAAATGTCGTCCGAACAGTACCAACATAAATGCTGCCATTACCATCATTATGTTCTGGACTCGTAATCACAAATAATCCTGGAGTTATTGCCAGATTATCTGTGACTTGATAGTGGTAAAATGCTTCCAGATGTAAAGACGTATCCTTATCTTTGAAGTCATCACCGAAACTATTATGAGTCACTTTGGGAGGTTGACCCACGGTAAATCCTGCAAAGCTGCCTTTTTGTCCGATATCTCTGAGAGCTAGTAGCACTGCCCATGTGAAGACGGACGCATTGGGATCTGCTGGTAAATCTTCTGCTTTTGCATGAATAAAACCAACTCGTCCACCGAGAGTGATAACTGGGCTAAGTTGCCAAGCAGCTTCTGCACCAAATGAATTAGCAGCGATCGCATCTGCCTCCTCATTAAATGGATCGCTGGTTAATTCACTTCCAGTTCCCGTCTTCAAATTGTTATGAGAGTGAATATAGGTAAGGCTGAGTTCTGTTGTTTTTGTCGGTTCGAGGGTTAGTTGAGCGATCGCTGCGTAAGGGCTAGCAAAAATTCCCTTCTCTGAATTAGCTGCATTGCTGCTGATATATGCTAATGACAAATTCAGAGCATCATTCAAATTATGAGAAATACCGATACCTGCCCCACCACCTTGTCGGCGAATGGGATTTTCTCGCCCAAATGTAGAAATCGATCCGTCTTCACTACCGCTAAAAAGAGGATTGACGCTAGGAACAAAGTCACCTAATCCTCCTCCCAACGCGTACAAAGTCATGCGGGTTTCTTTACCTAATGGAAATCTGTACTCTAACTCATCTACTTCCACCTCATTATCATTGTCACCATCAAATCCCAAATTTGCCATTTGAGTTCCAGTCACATCTTCTAATTCTGGTGTGTTCCTTGCTTGTAAGCGCACTTGCAATTTATCTTTTCCAGTAAAACTGCTTACTAAGCTCAGACGGACGCGATCGCTCAATACTAAATTTTCATTTATTGGTTTACTGCTGTTGGCTCTCTTTTCACCAGCAAATCCAGTCACAGCAAAGATGGCCTGTGCCTCAAGCTTAACATGGGGTGAAAACTGTTGCTTTTCTAATGCAGCAACGTTGGTTTCTAATAAAGTAGCTCGTTTTTCAAGGGTTTTTAATTCTGCGGATAATTCTGAAACAGATGTAATTTTACTTAATGCATGATTATCAGCATTAGATTCGCTTAAGTTATTAGGTTTGTCGGTAATGGGTGTTGCAATAGCTGGAGTTATGCTACTCAAAGTGCATGAGATAATTAAACTAATTAAGCGAAATTGTCGCCAAGAAGTTGAAGCTAACAATACTTTCTCCTGAAAATTAGCGATTAGGATATAAGAATTTGAATATCAAGACGAACCGCAGAGGCGCAGAGAACACAGAGAGAATAAGGAGAGATTTTTACGAATGATTTAGGATTGTTAGAGAAAATAAGAGTTTAGATCACGATGCGCTTCTAATATGCAAACGCTGTTCGCATAGATTTAATAATGCTTCTGTAAAAGGACGACGTTCTAAAAATTGTGTGCTGATGTGAATATGTCGTACTAGTGTTAAGGTAATGTAGGATTGAATTGAAGTTTTAAATTCCTCGTTTGTAAGCTGAATAAATCTTTCAGTTAGGGCAGTTTCCCAATCGTGTAATGCTTCTGAATTATCCAGGATGCGAAGGCTGTATTCTTTAATATGACCAATGAAGTTACCGATATCAATGGCTGGATTACCTTCACAATATAAATCAAGGTCGATAAGATACAAACGAGAACCATTAACAATCACTTGATCGGGATAAAAATCTCGATGGATACCACAGTGTTTTTGTTCTGGAGTATTTTCTCCTAAATGATTAGATACCGCTAATATTTGTTCTAAGCGTTCTTTCCATTCTGGATATTGCTGCATCACCAATGGAATCCTTTCATTCAAGATTCTCAGTTCGTCTGACATGGTATGAGAACGGCGAGGAGGAATGTCAGTTTGGTGAAGTTTATGGGCAGCTTCAGCAATTCGTTTTGCTAGAAAAATGGTGTTGGTTTGAGTTAAGAATTGAGTGGCGATCGCTCCTTGAACTTTTCGCTGCAACCACATCTGCCATTCGGGAATTAT
The DNA here is from genome assembly GCF_034931145.1 of Nostoc sp. UHCC 0252. Taxonomy (NCBI): domain Bacteria; kingdom Bacillati; phylum Cyanobacteriota; class Cyanophyceae; order Nostocales; family Nostocaceae; genus Nostoc; species Nostoc sp. UHCC 0252. The sequence goes on from NZ_JAYGHE010000004.1 coordinate 185,054, forward strand.
CCCTACAGGTTGCGGTACTGAAATTCCATCAGCGCTATCATCTGCAAATCCTGTTTGCCACAAGGATTTTTGTAATTCATAACTATTAAAGTCTGTTCCTTTAGCTCGGATTTTGCCAATTATGGTAATGGTTTGCCCGTAATTATTCAGCAATTCATATTCAATCAAACAACGCCGCCCTGGTTTGTGGCGAATGACTTCGATTTTTTGCAGTTGGGCATTTTGAAAAATTGGTAAGTACTGAGTGAACCGTTGTTGTACTTCCAATGGATCAATGGCTGCTGATAAAAATGGCATTTTGGAATCAGTTACACTGTTGAAGCGATCGCTGACGAAAACAGTCATATTTATTGGGTGTAAATCTAAAAATTTTTATTCTCTCTGCACAATATGGAGCGCCATAATGGGTTATTTCATCCGAGAATTTGGCTTTTCCTCAGTTCGGATTGCAGTTTGCATTTGATACAATGCTGCATAGCGACCATTGTGTTTCATTAATTCCTGATGAGTGCCTTGTTCTAGCACCTGCCCATTTTCTATGTAAAGAATTATATCTGCGCGAGTTGCAAGATATAGATCGTGAGTAATTAAGAAGGTGGTGCGGTTTTGCGAAAGCCTTTGTAGAGCATCAACGATCGCTTTCTCGTTACCTTGATCTAGCCCAGTTGTGGGTTCATCTAGAATCAAAATTGGAGCTTGACGAATAGCAGCGCGGGCGATCGCAATTCGTTGGCGTTGTCCACCTGAAAGGGTTGCGCCTCGTTCTCCCACAAGTGTGTTGTATCCTTGGGGTAAAGCTTGGATGAAATCATTAGCATTAGCTAGACGAGTAGCTGCTTCAATTTCTGCATCTGACACGCCGGCAATACCGTAGGCAATGTTTTCTCGAATAGTCGCGGCAAATAAGAGACTATCTTGCAAAACTACACTAATTTGTGGGCGTAATGATTCCAATGTGTACTCTCGGATATCTCGCCCATCAATCATGACTTTACCCATCGTCGGCTCATAAAGTCGTAATAATAGACTGACTAAAGTAGATTTACCACCGCCGGATGTACCAACGATCGCTACTTGCTGCCCTGGTTGAATCTTTAAATTGATATCTTCGAGCAGAACTTGTCCTGGTTCATAGGCAAAGTGAACATGATCAAAACAAACCTCACCTCGGAAAATTGGAGCCGGTATTGCATCCGGTAAATCTCGGACATCAGGTTGCTGGGATAATACATCTAAAATTCGCTCACCAGAGGCAGCAGCTTTAGCAAGTCTTCCGGTGTACTTAGCAAAGTTCTGAACCGGCTTAAAGGCATTCTTAAGATAAGTAAGAAACACCAGCACATCACCCGGTGTCAGAGCATTTTGCAATGCCAGCCAAGAGCCGTACCATAAAACAAGTGCTGTTCCTAGTGCAATTACAGCATCAACAGTTCGTTCGAGATGAGCCGCAAGACGTTGGGTTTTGACGCTTTCCTTGAGGCTACGCTGATTTTGTTGAGAAAAAACTCGCGCAAAGGCATCTTGCAGTGAGAGGGCTTTGACCAATTTTATGGCAGCAATTGACTCAGCCGCCGTCGCCGCCACAGCCCCTTCTTGTTTGCGTTGCCTTAATGAAGACTCTCGAATTCGCTGACTCAGCCGATTTGTGACTAATGCAAACAATGGTAAAGTGAGCAGTGCAAGTAGGGTGAGGCTGCGATTTATCCAAAGCATCACGCTAATCATGCCAAACAGCGTCAGAATGCTTACTACCAATGGTAATGCTGCCGTGATCATAATTTCTTGCAGACGGCTAGCATCGCTACTCACACGAATAATTAAATCGCCGCTACGAGCTTTGGTGTGGTAAGACAAAGACAAATCTTGAAGATGACAATACAGATGATTACGCACCTCAGTCATAACTCGGCTACCTACTGTTGCTAGTCCGACGGTACTCCAATAAGCGGCAAGTGCGCGTAATCCGGTAATGACAAGGACTGTAACTGCTGAAACTGTCAGTAATGTAACTGGTTCCAAGCGATCAATTAATGGAATATTGGTAGGTTGATCGCCTCGAATTAGAACGTAATCAAAGACAAACTTTAGGGGCCACGGTTCCAGCACCCGTAGTCCGACATCCGCAATTAGAGCGATCGCAGAAATCAAAAGTAGTCCATACTGTTTTTGAATGTAAGGCCAGAAATAACGTAGTATTCCCCATAAACCGGGAATAACTTTTTTCTGTGGCTTTGAACGTCCCATTTATCCTCTCATCTCCACTTGGAATTGAGGTGGAGTATTTAATCCAGCTATATGCAAAATCTGTTGTGCGATCGCCTCCCAAGTGTGATGTTCTATAACCGTTTTCCGTGCCGCTTGTCCCAAAGAATGGCGCAAATGAGGCGATCGCCATAATTTTTCTAATGCCTCTGCTAAGGCGATCGCATCACCTGGTGGACAAAGAATCCCATTCACCCCTGTGTCAATTAGCTCAAGCAATTGCCCAATACCACTAACAACTACTGGCAAACCAGCCGCCATATATTCATAAACTTTCAACGGTGAAAAGTAAAAATCGGATTCAGCCGGATATGACGCAACAGCAACATCCATTGCTGCTAATAATTGGGGAATTTCATCAGGATTCACTGCTCCGGTGAATTTGGCATGAGAGTGTAATCCTCGTGCCAATAATTCGGTTTCGAGATTTTCCCGTTCGGGGCCATCGCCAACAATCAAAAGTTTGGCATTGGGAACTTGTTGATGCAGTTGAGCAAAAGCTGCTGTGAGAATTGGCAATCCATGCCACGGTTTTAATGTGCCGACGAATCCCACTGTAAAGGTTTCTGGTTGTGTTGAAAACGCACGATCAAAAGTAGAGAAGCGATCGGGATTTACACCATTTGGGATGACATGAACTTTGCTACTTTTGACATAGTTCATTAAGTAAGTTTTCACTTCAGATGAAACAGCAATTAGCGCTGTAGCCGCTTGAAAAACCCGATTGGCAACCTTTTCAGCGCTGTGACAATCAATCAACCCGCGATGCTTTGCCTGTTCTGCAATCAGAGGTGAATTTACTTCTAATAATCCGGGAATTCCCATTGCTTGGGCAAATTCCATTGCGCTATAACTCCAAAGGGAATAACGCTCATAAATTAGGTCAAATGGGCCAAACATCTCCAAATCTAAACGCAAATCGGGATTAATCGATAAGGCAACTTGCTCTCGCACAGCCCGTTCTAGTTTTGGGATGGCTGGAAGCTGATGAACTGAAACATTAGTTAAATCTGCGGATGGCTTTCCACCTATACGAGTGGCAAACAAATCAACCTGAATATCTTGCCGTTGCAATGCTCTAATTACTTCTTGGACATGAATAGAGCATCCTTTTTGCCCAAATACAGGAATTCCCGGATCGGCACAAACATAAGCAATTCGCACGCTTTACACCTCCTGAACTACTTTTAAATAATTAGTTATTCGCAAACATTCTTTAATTACGAATTACGAATTACGAATTCTTTTAACGTCATAGGTTCAGCCGCATCGAATATTGCTCGTAATTCTGCGCTATTGCGATGAATGTCAAACTCAGATTCAATCAATTGTCTGGCTTGTTTTGACAATTTGACTCGCAAGGCGGGATTGCTAAGGAGTTGTTGAAGTGCGATCGCTAATTGTTCGGCATCATGTTGTGGGACAATTAATCCAGTCTGGCGATCGCGCACTAATTCGGGAATTCCAGTCACATCTGTACTTATACAGGGCGTTCCCAATGCCATTGCTTCGAGTAAAACTGTCGGCAAACCATCTCGGTTGCCATCTTGTCCAATAATATATGGAGCTGCAAATACAGCAGCTTGCTGCACCAATTTAAATACATCATTTTGAGGACGTGGGCCGACAATTTCCACAGTAGATTGCAGCCCTAAATCTTGGATTTTTTGCTGCAATACAGGTTCTAATGATCCAGTCCCCACAATTTGACATTGGAAATCACAATTTATTCGCTTCAAAATCGCACAAGCATCGATTAAAATAGATAGCCCTTTCTTCTCAATTAATCGACTGACTGAGAGAATCAATGGAGGACGATCAACCGGGGAAGAATATTCTAATTGTCGTAAATCTAAGCCATTGTAAATGCGTTGAATTCGCTTTGCACCATAAGTTTTTTGCAAATAATTGAGGTTATAGTCACTAACAGTCACTACTGTGGCAGCATCTTTAAGTTTGCGTTGCATATCTTCCAATTCAACGCTTTCATGAAAGATGTCTTTAGCATGAGCCGTGAAGGTATAGGGAATGCCCGTAAAGTGAGATGCTAACCGAGCTACACTGGTTGCAACTGTGCCAAAGTGAGCGTGAAAATGGGTGATTTTTTTGAGTCGCGCTTCCCGTGCTAGCCATGCAGCTTGATAAACAGTGCTAGCTTGTTCACCTTGAGCAAATGCCAACTTTGACCAAAAATCTGGAATAACTTTACTGGCTTCTTGTAATTCTGCCCAAAAATAGCTTGCTGCTGTGGGAGTAAGACTATTTAGGGATTCACTCATTCGACCTTGAATTGGTTTGCGAATGTAGTTTACGCTAGCACGTACCTGGGAAATAATATTTTGAAAATGAGTGTCACACGGTGGTCTTAAAGCAAAAATTTCAATATCTAAACCAGCCGCTTCATGAGCCAAAATTTCATTAACGACGAAGGTTTCAGAATAGCGAGGATAACGTTTAAGAATGTAACCAATACGGACTGACATAATAATTCGTAATTCGTAATTCGTAATTAGGAAGGTTGTTTTTTAGGTTCCCCAATTTCCTTTCAAGAAGCTTGTTGGGATGAATGATGAGCAGAGATTAGTATTTCGTTTACGAATTGAGGAATGCGGGTAAGTCCATTAAGATCGATACAATTACGGGCTTGTGGCGGCTCAACTTTCTGCATTAACCAGTCTGTCAATGCTTGAGGTTTCAGATGATGCGGGTGCAGCATATCAATTAAACCAAGTGCCTGTAAGCGTTGGGCCCGGATCAACTGCTCTCGACGGGGCTTGATTCGCGGTACAATGAGCGATCGCTTTTGAAATGACAGCAATTCGCAAGTTGTGTTGTAACCACCCATAGCAATGACGCGTTCAGCCTGATTCAACAACAGCGTCGGTTCAGCTAAATATTTCAATACCCGCAAATTGGAACGTTTAGCAGCATACTTTTGAAGCTGTTGCTGTACTTTTCGCGGCATGAACGGCCCTGTCAAGATGATCCCACTCATCCCTGGTGGTAGTTCAGCACAAGCAAATGTTTCTGCCAGACGCGCTCCATCTTGTCCGCCTCCCACCAAGCACAACACGAATCGTTCAGATGGCAGATTTAATGATTTCAATGCCTGAACGCTATCCATATCTACGAATTTCAGACGGCTACGCTGGTCAAGATAGCCAGTGTAGCGTAATTTGGCTAAAGTCTTTGCATTGAAGCGATATTCCTGTGCTAGGTCATAAATGGCTGGATCACCATATACCCAAACTGCATCATAGTAGGTTTGAATCGCCTCTTCATTAGCTATTCTTTTCCACTCTCGATGCACAGATGTAGGGTCATCTAACACATCCCGTAAACCTAAAATGCAGTGCGTTTTTCCTTGGGTACGTAAATAATTTAGTGTTGGTTCTAGCTCTCTCACCGCTCCTCGCGGTACATTATCCACAATTAGAATATCGGGTTTAAAAGTTTTGATGGTGGTAAGAATAACTTGCGATCGCAGTGTAATAATTTCCTGCAATGATAGATCCAATCGTCGTGCCTGATATTGCCCATCAATATTTTTATGTAGAGCAGGTAGGGTCAAACAATCAACTCCTGGTGGGGTTGGTACATTGCTGGCATCTTGTATCCCACTAATCAGCAAAACATCAATTTCTAGGGCTGAACATCCTAATGTTTGAGCAATCAACAAATTACGCCGCTTATGTCCCAGTCCCATCGTGTCGTGCGAATATAAAGCAACGCGACATTTACGAGCATTGCTAGATAAACTACTAACCTCTGAAGACGCTATGCTAGCCGACGTTCGTGCTATTTTTTTAACGAAATTTTTCATGTGTACTCCTGACAAACTTTTCATCCGGTGGCTGACGACTTGCAAATTGAGTTAGCACTTTTATCCACATTTTAATTTTTAAATATTGAGATAAATTTATTAATTAATGATAACCTTGCTCTATAAATTACATAGGATAAAATCCTTCCTAATATTCATAGTTTATTTCTGATAAATTATTTATCATTTTCGTTAACACTAATAATTTTATTTTCAAAAATTATTAATTTCTAAACCTAAAATTAAAATTAGGTTATTATTTTGTTAACAAAAGTTAAAAGCTACTTTATAAACTATCAATTTCTCATGAAACGTACATGAGAAAATAATGAAAATTCTCTCATCAATAATTAATTAGTGGATTGGAAGACTTAAACCGAGGATTTGATAAATTTAAACGGCCTAAAAAGAGGATGAGTAAAAATGAGCAGGGTAATAAACCGTTTTTGCGATCGCATGTCTGTTTTCAAAATATCTCAGTTGCTTTTAGTTTGGCAGCAACTATTGGGAGAAGCACGCACCCGGATTCTGCTCTGGTACTTGCTGATTTTAGGAATAACGTTTCTTACCGCTATTCCGGCATTTCACTATCACCTATACCAGCGCATTGACGAGCGTGTTCGTCAGGAGATGGAAGCAAACATGATGGCTTTCAAGGCGTTGATTAAGGGTGAAAAATCTGTAACAGAGAACAGACTTACTGATGATAACTTAGTCTCTGGAGAAGAAAAAATTACTGCTCCAGCCTCCGTAGAAGAATTAATCAAGCTTTTTAGAGCTTATTTGTTGTATCAGCGACTAGAAGATGAGTCTTACTTTATAACTTTTATAGATGGTGAATTCTACAAATCTAGTCCTAACGCCCGCCCTAAGCTTTTAGCTAGAGACTCATTACTGATGAGACGGTGGGCAAAACAGACCCAAGCAGAACAGGGAGAACAAGAATTTTCCACCCCGTATGCTAGTAATATTATTTACATGGTGGAACCGATTAAGATTAATGGACAAACACGGGGAGTCTTTGTTGTTGCCCACAATAGCACTGGAGAAAGGACAGAAGCCTTAGAAGCAGTCACTGTGATTCTTGAAGTTTTCAGCTTAGTGTTTGTGGTGTCGTTAATCCTTACCTGGTTTGCTGCGGGGCGGATACTCTCTCCTCTACGGACAATTCTCACTACAGCTCATGCCATTAATGAGTCAGATTTAACTCAGCGTTTACCTACGCAAGGTAAGGGAGAACTGGGGGAACTGGCGAAAACATTCAACGAAATGATGGACAGACTAGAAGCAGCCTTTGCTAGCCAGCTTGAATTCGTGAACGATGCTGGACACGAACTGAGAACTCCCATCACTATTATTCGTGGACATCTAGAACTGATGGGAGATGATCCCCAAGAACAACAGGAAACCGTGGCATTAGTCATCGGAGAACTAGACCGGATGAGCCGTTTGGTTGATGATATGATTTTGCTGGCAAAAGCAGAACGCGCCGACTTTTTACAGGTAGCAACAGTAAATGTGGCAGATTTAACCAAAGAATTATTTGTTAAAGCCCAAGCACTGGCAGAGAGAGACTGGCAACTAGACTCTGTAGCCAAAGGTCAGATTGTTGTTGACCGTCAAAGAATTACCGAAGCCATGATGAATCTAGCCCAGAATGCTACTCAGTATACTAAGGAGAGTGATACTATTTCCATAGGTTCAGCGATCGCCAAAGAAAAGGTGCGCTTCTGGATACGCGATACAGGCGAAGGCATTCCACTGGTCGATCAAAAACGAATTTTTGAACGCTTTGCCCGGTCTTCCAAAAGTCGCCGTCGTTCAGAGGGGGCTGGGCTGGGGCTGTCTATTGTGCGAGCGATCGCAGAGGCTCACTCTGGCCAAGTATTACTTCGTAGTCAGTTAGGAGCAGGTTCGATGTTTACCATCGTTTTACCGCTCGATCCCCCCAATAAATAAGCCTCAAATAAGCATCTATGCCCAACATTCTCATCGTTGAAGATGAACCCCGGATTGCCTCGTTTATTGAGAAAGGGTTGCGATCGCAAGGGTTCACAACAACAATTCTCACAGATGGGTTGTATGTGCTAGATGTGTTGGAAAGTGGAACCTTTGACTTGTTAATTCTGGATTTAGGGTTGCCTGGAAAAGACGGATTTCAAGTACTCGAAGAACTGCGCGGACAGGGAGAAGACATACCTGTGATTATCCTCTCTGCTAGAAGTGATATTCACGACAAGGTTGCTGGGCTAGAAGGAGGTGCAGATGATTATGTTACCAAACCCTTCCGATTTGAAGAACTGTTGGCGCGGGTAAGGTTACGGTTGCGAAGTACTAGACCTGCCAGAGATGCCCAAGAGTTTATCCTCAAAGCTGGTAATATGGAGCTTAATTTGCGAACTCGACAGGTAAAAATAGGCGATCGCCTAATAGAACTACCTGCCCGTGAATTTGCTATGGCAGAAATGTTTTGCCGCCATGCAGGACAAGTAATCAGTCGAGAACAACTCCTTGATTATGTTTGGGGTTACGACTATAACCCAGGTTCTAATATTGTCGATGTGTATGTTGGTTATCTCCGTAAAAAACTAGGTAGCAAACTGATTGAGACAGTTAGAGGCATGGGTTATCGCTTGCGAACGTAGTGCTGAGTGCTGAGTCCAAGGTAAAGAATTTCCCAATACGCTTTTTTCTCTCCCTGCCCCTCTGCCCCCTGCCCCTCTGCCCCTCTGCCCCCTGCCCCTCTGCCCCCTGCCCCCTGCCTCCCCTGCCCCCTACTGGAACGCATTCAAGTTCATCAAGGTCGTGATTGATTATGAAACAGCATCACAACTTCGATGATCTGGCTTTTGGTCGATCAAATAGCTCTTTGCAATCAAATAACTCCAGTCCAAACACAAGCAATTCTAGATATTGGTTTAGCCATCTCAAGGTTGGTCAAAAGATTGGCATTGGATATGCACTAATTGTAAGCATTGCTGTGCTGGGAACTAGCATTGGGTTTCTGATTGCAGATTATTACCAGCGACAAGCACAGAAGCGCGAAGAAGCGGCGATTGAAGAGTTATATAAGATGTACCAACTCAAAACCATCGTGTTTCGTGTTCGTACCAACCAACACAAGCTGATTTTATACATGGCTCAACCAAAAAGATGGCAAGAACAATATACTTTGTTAGTTAACTATGTTGAGCAAGCTAGACAAGTTTGGTTTGAGTTCAAAACTAACTACAGCATTGACAATCCGAACCTATATGATTCTGTAATTGAACAAGAAGCACTTCACCGCTTGTTGCAAGTCCACAAAGGCTTTGATACTTACTTACAGCGCACAGAGGCTCTGTTTCACGATCGCAATCCCAGTAAATTATCACCAAACGAAATTAGGACAGCACAAACTCAACTGTTCAATTTCATGCATAGCTCATCAATTTTTATGATTGATGATTTTCTTGATGACATCACCAACCTTGTTGAAGTCATCGCCCAGGAGTATCAGCAAGCAAATTGGGAACTGCAAAGGGCAGAGAAATTACGTCTAAATATTATTTTAGGCAGCTTGTTAGTGTCGATTGCGATCGCCACATTATTAGCAATTTACACCAGTCAGGCCATTGCCCGTCCTATTCAAGCAGTTACCCATGTTGCTCAACAGGTTATAGAGGAATCTAATTTTGATTTACAAGCACCCGTAACAACTAATGATGAAGTTGGCATCTTGGCTAATTCGCTCAATCGTTTAATTTTGGAAGTTCAGCAACTTATCACAGTCCAAAATGATGCTAACGAACAGCTAGAAGTATACAACCAGGTACTAGAAGAGAAAGTACGCGAACGAACACGGGAGTTAAATGAGAAAAATCTCAGCTTAAAGATGGCATTAGAGGAATTGCAACGTACTCAAGTTCAACTCGCAGAAACTGAAGAAAATGGCGATAAAACCTGAAAAATAAATCTTTTGACGGGGAAATAGCCTATATTTCACCCCAAATAGTCAATTAATCCCCAGTGGGGCAACACTATATTTCACCGGAAATCCTTGCTCAAAAGCCATTGGCTAATTTATCACTACACAATAGCCATCCGCAACTGCTAATTGCTATTGTCAAAATTCTAAGCAGTGAATTATCAAACTAGACCCCATAGACTCCCGTTTTTTTGTTAGTATTCAAAAAAACCTATTGACACATTTTCAGATCAATTGTTTGTGATTTGTAAGTAAATGTAAACAATTGTTTCCAAAGAAAAAAAGCACCTGAGGTTTAATGACTGATTATTTCCAAGGAAATTTCCCATTACAATCCGTCCCACTGACGAAGAGTGTGGTAAAAAGCCACGCCCATACCGAAGAGGAAAGCGGAAAATTAGCTGCAACGATAGCAGAAGCTGGATCAGACCGCAAAGCGGGTGAGATTTTATTGCTCAAAGTAGCAGAGGTATCTTATCTAGCCGATTACTTTGTGATGATGACTGGCTATTCTAAAGTACAAGTCAGGGCGATCGCTCAAGCAATTGAAGGAAAAGTCGAAACTGAATTGCAACGGCGTCCTATAAGGACAGAAGGAAAACTTGAGGGGAGTTGGGTACTACAAGACTACGGTGATGTGATAGTTCACATCATGATGCCCAAAGAACGAGAGTTTTATAATTTAGAAGCGTTCTGGATTCATGCAGAACGTATTTCCCTTCCAGAATCTGATGAGGGTGAAGGTAAGCCAACATGATTAGGTCTTCGGTTTCAAATTGCCCAGTTCCTACAGACCAACAACCGCTAAATGAGTACGAAGAGTTAAAAACTTCCTGGCTGTTTCGTGATAGTACTTTAGATTTGCGCGAGTACATCACGAAAATTGTTTGGATCTGGGGTTTATCTTGGCTGATTGCAGCGCCTGTAGCAGCAGCAAGTTTTCCTCCTCACAAGTATATTGCACATTTTATTCTTTGTGGTGCAGCAACAGCCAGTGTTGGGGTAGTACTAGCACTGGTGAGGTTGTACTTAGGCTGGTTTTACGTGTGCGATCGCCTTTGCAGCCCCACAGTCTTTTATGAAGAGTCTGGCTGGTACGACGGCCAAACTTGGACGAAACCACAAGAAGTCCTCAACCGCGATCGCTTAATTGTTGCATACGAAATCAAACCGATCTTGCGGCGATTGCAATTTACCTTCGCTAGCTTGGCGGGAATGTACGTTACTGGTACGATAGTTTGGCATTTGTTTTAAAGAGTTATTGGTCATTAGTCATTAGCTAAGGACTAATGACCAATAACCAATGACTAAAAATTAATTAAAAAAAGGTGATAAATATAAACCCATGACAATGGGAAAACGAACTCAAGCCACAGCAATGGAAATCCGGTTGCTGCGGGAAGGTATTATTGAATCCAGGCATATAGCCCAGGCTGTTGTATGTGACGATCGGGGACGCGTTCTAACCGTTGCCGGCAACTCTGAAACTGCTGCATTTATCCGTTCAGCCCTCAAACCGTTTCAGGCACTTGCAGTCACCACCACAGGTACACTGGAACGCTATGACCTCAGCGATCGCGACTTAGCGATTATGACAAGTTCCCATAAAGGAAGAATAGATCAAGTCCGACAGGTATTTAACATCCTTTGGCGGGCTGATCTTGACCCCACCATACTCCAGTGTCCAATTCCTGAAGGTAAGCACAGTCCTCTGGAATACAATTGCTCTGGAAAACATGCGGGAATGTTAGCTGTTTGTCAGCAACGCCGTTGGCCCTTGAATAACTACTTGGATCGCAAGCACCCAATACAGCAATTGATTTTGGGCAAAGTAGCAGAGTTGCTGCGAATGCCAGCTGCGGAATTTATCAGCGCTCATGATGACTGTGGCGCACCCACTTATCTGATGCAACTCGGTCACATGGCATCTTTATATGCCCTGCTAGCCTCCAGTACCAATCTAGATATGGAGCGCATCGTCCGGGCTATGACTCATCACCCCGCGATGGTAGCAGGAGATGGAGAATTTGATACGGAACTAATGCGCTTAACTCCAGGGGAACTGGTTAGTAAAAGTGGTGCTGAAGGAGTCCAGTGCATTGGTAGACTCGGTGAAGGCTTGGGATTAGCAATCAAAGTCATGGATGGGACAAAACGAGCCAAACATGCCGTTGCGATTCACCTACTCAAGCAAATGGGTTGGATTAGTCCTAGTGCCGCCGAAAGCCTCTCAGAAAAGTTTGCCACCTTGGGAAAATACACCCGTTTAGAAGTAATTGGAGAATTATCGTTTTTGTAGTTGCCAAACTCTTGACTATAGGTTATTATAAATAAGTCGAGAGCAACGCGGGATAGAGCAGCCTGGTAGCTCGTCGGGCTCAACGGGCAAAGTTAACTACACGCTTATTAGTTAAGTTTGCTATGGGCGGTACATAAAGAAACTTATGTGCGTTTATCTGTCAAACTCGGGGAAGCCAATAGCGCGGTAATCCCGAACCAAGCTCCAGAAATGGAGAAGGTGTAGAGACTGGAAGGCAGACACCCTAACGATAATGACGAGGGTGAAGGGACAGTCCAGACCACAAACCAGTTAAGCTGGGCAACGAAAGTTGTAGTTGGTAAGCATAACCCGAAGGTCAGTGGTTCAAATCCACTTCCCGCCACCAAATGAATGATAAAGCAAAGCCCTGTTTTCTTAAAAGATTGCAGGGTTTTGTTTTGTGCTGATTGTCAGCTACTCAGTTTTACAAATGGACACAAAGCTTAGGGGAGACATAGCAGAACAAGCTGCTGTTCTTCATGCCTTAAAGCGTACTTGGGGAGTTTTAAAACCTTTTGGCGATCGGCTACCTTAAGTAGTTAAACATAATTAATTACACAATGTCATTGCGAATGTAGCGAAGCGAAATGAAGCAATCCCAGCCGCAAGCGAATTGCTATCTCTACGAGACGCTCCGCGAACGCTTCGCTCGCAATGACTGTAATTAATTTTGTGTGGTTACTTACGATCTAGGATTTGATGTAGAGGGAACTCTAATTAAAATCAATACCTTCGCCAAAAAAAGAGTATGAAGAGATAGGGCTGCTATCTTATCACTGCTACAGTGCCTGGTACCGCAGATAAACGCAATAACAATGCGGCAATTGAACCAAGTAATCCTGGGCATGTTAGCGATGAGTGGACGAGTCACGATGTTGGGAATCTCTCGTTGGACAAGCACTGGTGGCAGTTACCCTTCAATGTTGAGATTCTTTCATACAGTAATACCTTGGGCGACGTTATTTTGGCTATTTTTCCGCAAGCATTTGTTCCGTGCAAATGAAGTGTATTTGCTTGCAGAAGATGAAGTTGTAATAGGTAAATCAGATAAACAAACTTATGGGCTGGATAGATTTTTTTCTAGCCTAAAGAAACTGAGAAATCACTTAAAAAGAATCAAAATTGGCATTAATTTTATAAATCAATAGTTGGTATTTTGCTTTTTTGCACTGCTAAAGTCAGTAAATCATAATTTTAATGAAATTTGTTAGTGCTAAATTACTTAAAAACAATTATTGCTAGGTTAAAAGTCGTTTTTATAGTATACTGCTTTCGCATAAGTTTCTCAATTAGTTTTGATTAAATTATAACTCTCAAAACAATCCTGGCTAAGATTTGGCGACGTTATGAAAATTGGTCTAAAGCAGTTTGGGAATTTATTAATAGACTATCTCAAGCCTCAAAAGGGACGCGTTGCCAAGTTTGCGATCGCTCTATTAGCTAGTATCGGCTTGCAACTCCTCAACCCGCAAATTCTACGTAATTTCATTGATACATCTGTAGCAGGCGGCTCAGTGCGAAACTTATTCACTGCCGCCTTTCTATTTATTGGTGTAGCTTTAGCGACGCAATTAATGTCAATTACAGCTACATACTACGGTGAAAACGTTGCTTGGACAGCTACTAATGCCTTACGTGCCGATTTAGTTGAGCATTGCCTAAAACTCGATTTATCTTTTCATAAGGCTTCGACACCTGGTGAATTAGTGGAACGAGTGGATGGTGATATTCAGAATCTTTCAAAATTTTTCTCGAAATTTAGTGTTTATATCTTAGGCAGTTTGCTGTTGATTTTGGGTGTGATTGTGGTGATGTTCGCCGAAGATTGGCGAGCTGGTATAACTATTTCATTTTTCGCTTTTATAGCATTATCTACACTAATTCGTCTGCGTTCCATCGCCGTTCCTCATTGGGGAAGCTATCGCCAAGTCAATGGAGAGTTTTTCGGATTTTTGGGTGAACAACTAACTGGCATTGAAGACATAAGGGCAAATGGTGCAAAAAATTATGTTATGCATCGCTTTTACAAAATTCTGCAACGTTGGTTGCCAACTTATCACAAAGCACGCTTTGCTGATACTATCCTCTGGACTACAACCAACGGCATATTCACGCTAGGTAATGTCATTGCTTTAGCTGTAGCTCTTTACCTTTGGAATCAAAAAGCGATCACTATCGGAACTGCATATATATTTTTTTACTACACTACTCTTCTAAGTGAACCTATTGAGCAAATTCGCATTCAGTTAGAAGACCTCCAACAGGCAGAAGCCAGCATTTATCGTATTCAAGACTTATTAGGAGTAAAATCACAACTGAGTGCAGGAGGCAAAGAGCGACTTCCTGATGGCGCACTTTCTATTACATTTGAAAATGTCTCATTTAGCTATAACGATGTCCAAGGACAAGCCTCTACGAGTCTACGCATCAACAAGCAAGATACAAAACCAGAATTGATCCTGCAAGATATATCTTTCCATTTACCGCCTAGTCATGTATTGGGACTATTAGGACGTACAGGGAGCGGTAAAACGACTTTAGTACGTTTATTATTGAGGTTATATGACTCACAATCAGGCACAATTCGCTTGGGGAATGTGGACATCAACCAGACTCCTTTAACAGACTTACCTAAGCACGTCGGGTTAGTAACTCAGAATGTACAGTTATTCCAAACTACAGTCCGCAACAATCTGACCTTTTTTAACCAAAATATCAGCGACGAGCGCATCTATGAAACCTTGGGGATGCTGGGATTATCTGCATGGCTAGATTCATTACCCAAAGACTTAGACACTGAATTGGGGCCTGATAGTAGTGGCTTATCAGCAGGACAGGCGCAATTGTTAGCATTTGCCCGTGTTTTTCTCAAAGACCCTGGTCT
This sequence comes from Nostoc sp. UHCC 0252, assembly GCF_034931145.1. NCBI lineage: Bacteria > Bacillati > Cyanobacteriota > Cyanophyceae > Nostocales > Nostocaceae > Nostoc > Nostoc sp. UHCC 0252. The sequence continues at coordinate 200,310 of NZ_JAYGHE010000004.1, forward strand.
AGTAATTTTAGATGAAGCGTCCTCACGCCTCGATCCTACAACAGAAAAATTCATTGAAAAAGCTATAGACCAGCTATTGATTGGGCGTACTGGCATCATTATCGCTCACCGATTAGCAACCGTGCAAAGAGCAAATCAAATTCTGATTTTAGACAAAGGTCGGGTAAGCGAATATGGGTTACGGGAAGAATTACTTGAAAATTCTCATTCACGCTTTGCTCAATTACTCAAGACTGGTTTGACAGATTTATTAGTTTAATTGTGGTCAACACTCTTCTTTTAATTAAAACTTACGAATTACGTTAGCGAGTCTTGCCTACGGCACGCTCTTGCGTTCGAGCGTCATTACGAATTACGAACTACGAATTACGAACTATTATGTTATCAGCAACCAAAAAACCACAAGGTTGGAAATTATTATGGAACCTAATTTGCTATAAACCAAAACTGTACACAATTGACAGCTGCTTCTGGATTTTAATTATGGGCTTGCCTGCAATTCCTGGGTTAATTATCCGAGAATTCTTTGATAGCTTAACAGGTAAAGCACAATTTGGGTTAACACCTTTAGCTTGGATCGCGTTGTTATTGGCTTTGAATTTAGGACATATTGGGATAATATTTGCAGGTCGCTTAACTAAAACTCAGCACCGTTTCACCATGAGTTCGTTGCTGCGGCGCAATCTGTTAGAACGTCTGTTAAACAATCCCACTGCTCAACCTATGATTGTTAACAGTGAGGAGGAAAAAGCCATATCTCAAGGTGAAATTCTTAGTTATTTTCGTGATGATGCTCAACAAATAGAAGACAATGTGGCATGGGTATCAGAACTGCTTGGTGAAGGAATATTCGCTATTCTTTGTTTGGTGATTTTATTAAGCGTTAATGTCCAAATGACCTTGTTTGTTTTTCTGCCTTTGGTTGCGATGATCGCAATTATCCAAAAAGCAGAGATTTACATCAAACGATACCGCAAAGCTAGCCGCCAAGCGACAGAAAAGGTAACAGGAATTTTAGGCGAAATCTTTAGTTCAGTGCAAGCGATTAAAGTAGCTGGTGCAGAACAAGATGTGTTGCATCACTTTCGCATTCTCAACGACAAACGCCGCCAAGTGATGGTAAGAGATAGCTTATTAAATGCCATATTAGATTCAGTATTTCAAAACATGGTGAATCTAGGGACGGGTTTAATTTTGCTGCTAGCTTCTGTGTTAATTCAGAGTCAAACTAGTAAACTGAGTATAGGCGACTTTGCTCTGTTTATTTATAATCTTTCCTTTGTCACCGGCTTTTTTAACTCTCTAGGGAGATTCATGGCATTGTACAAGCAAACCGAAGTCTCCTTTGAACGGATGACAGCTTTGCTTTCTGGTGTGACAGCAGATATTTTGGTCGCCAAAAATCCACTTTATCTAAATAACCTGCGCGATAGGCTACGCCCCGCCGGAGGCGATCGCAAACAACCACTTCCACCCTTAGAACAACCACCAAGGCAAAAGAGCGATAAGCCTGACGGCATGGCTAACGCTTACCGCTTACAATTATTAACCATATCAAACCTTACTTACCACTATCCCAGTACTAACCAAGGAATAACAGACATCAGCTTTCAACTACAGCGCGGTAGTTTGACTGTTATTACTGGTCGCATTGGTTCTGGTAAAACTACACTGCTACGAGTTTTATTAGGATTATTACCCAAGCAATCAGGTGCTGTTTATTGGAATGGCTGTTTAGTAGAAGACCCTATTAATTTCTTTGTACCACCTCATAGTGCTTATACTCCTCAAATCCCCCAACTCTTTAGTTATACCCTCAGAGAAAATATTTTATTGGGTTTAGATAAAGATGATTATGAAATCGAAAAGGCGCTAAAAATGTCCGTGTTTGAGCAAGATTTAGCCGCCATGAACGAAAAAATGGAAACTTTAGTAGGAGCAAAAGGAGTTAGACTATCTGGTGGACAATTGCAACGTTTAGCAGCTGCCCGAATGTTTGTTCGTAAACCAGAATTGATGGTTTTTGATGACCTTTCTAGTGCATTGGATGTAGAAACAGAATTAGCTTTATGGTCAAGAATATTTAACAATACAAGTGAACAAGAAAATTGGATGCCAACTTGTCTTGTGGTTTCTCATCGACGTTCTGTTTTACGTCGCGCCGACCAAATCATTCTATTAAAGGCAGGTAAAATAGCAGCACAAGGAAAGTTAGATGAAATTATTAGTAAAGGTGAAGAGTTAAATTTTTGATATCAACTAAGCGATCGTCTCAGGTGTAGGATGGATGCGTACTAAAAGATGCGATCGCAGTTTTCCCGGTAGTTTCGGCGGTAAAACATACCCATCTTGGCTTTCTTGATAAAGCAGGCTGAATTCCAACAACTCAATGATATTTTCTTCTGTCAAATCCACAAAATGGTATGTATATTTTTGTGGACAAATAAAGCTGACAGCACAAGAATATTTTTTAACGCAACTCCACAAACATCCCACAGGCTCTATATTGACAGTGCTGTAAGCGGAATTATTTTTTTGAGTCTCTAGCAGCTTCAGTAAAAGTTGATTTCCCTCGGCGCGATCGTCTGCTTCTTCGTGGTCGAGAACAGTACTACATGATTTACAAACAAATAAAGTATGAAGTTTCATAATTGGGTACTTTATAAAAAGTATTTAAACAATTATTCAAACACTAACTTGGCGATGTTCGGACTACTTCTGAATAAATCAAGGTGTGTTAATTAGATACTTAAACAAATCATCAATAATCGCGTTAGCAGCTAACATACCACTCCCAATCCAGTAGTTTGGAACCAAATAAACTTTATTCTCTTTTACAGCTTTTAAATTTTTCCACAGAGGACTTAATTTAAGCTGCTCTAATTTCTTTTGCGCTGTTTGGTTGCCTTTGGTATCATTTTCACCCGTCCATATAAATATAACATCACCATCTGCTTTTTCAATTAATTCATTACCGATGGACATTTGAATCTGATTACCAAATAATTTTTTTGCCTCTGATGCCGTGAAATTTTGAGATTCTGGACGAGATAATCCAGCATCTTGCAAAACTGTCCCGCAGAAAGAATCAAGTAAATATAGGTTGATATTATTAGGATAAACTCGTACTACAGAAACTTTAATTTTTGACAGTTTATTGCCCATTTTCTGTTTAAATTCTGCAAGACGACGGTAATAATCTGCCATTACTTTTTGACCAACTTCTTTCTTACCCAATACCATACTAATATTCTTAAATACTTCTTTCCATTGACCACTGTGTTCAAATTTCCACAAAACTGTTGGAGCAATTTTGGAAGTAAGAGGATAAATATTTTTTTGATAGTCAGAACCAGCTATTAAATCTGGTTTGAGTACGAGAATACTTTCTAGGTTAGGTTCGCCAATTGTCCCGATATTTTTTACTCCTGTTAGCTTATCTTGCCAATATGATGAAAAATCCGAGATCACAGCACCAATAGGTTTAATACCTAGTGCGATCGCATTTTCACCATCATCTAGAGTCACCAGTCTCTCAAATTTTTCTGGAATACAGGTGATTCCCGCAGCGTGTTCCATCTGACGACACGCTGCATTTGTGCTTTGATAATTAACAGGTAGAGAGCTATCACGATGACAAGCTACTGCAAGCAGTAAAGTACAAAATATGACAATTCCAAACCGCCATCGCCGAGTCAGGCTTTTTATTTTGATATAACTGTCATTCATGATGTAATCTCATATCCGATATCTGATTTTCTTCAAAATATTTCTTCCCGATTTTGGTCAGACAAAACTATTGCCATAGTTTTCAGCGATTAATATCTTACAGCTACAGATAAATTTTTGGTACTTATTGAGATTATCTCTCATTTTTGATACTATGTTTTGTAGCCTAGACAGCAATCACTGTGAACTTACTTATGGTATGTATCTACGTTTAGCTAGACTCTCGGTGTTGAATTGTCATGAAGGCTATGGCTGAACCAGATATTTAAACAGGTCATCAAGTAGTTTATTGATGCCAAAAAAGCCGTATGTCCACCATCTATTTTCTTGGACTGCATACACTTGATTATTATGTGCTGCTTTGAGTGTAGTTAAAAGAGGATTTTTAAAAAAAGTTTTTGTCAATTCTTTAGTAGTATTCATAATAAACAAAACATCAGCATCATACTTGTTTAATACCTCAATACTAGATACTAGAGTGTCTTCTTTTTGGTTTGCTAGTATAGGTATAAGCCTGATACCAATGTCTTGGAGAACTTGATTATAAGTCTCTTTATCTGAATATGTAGAAATGAGATTTTCTCCAAAAAGATTAATCAAAGTAAAGCAATAGTAACAATTCCTAGTAAGAACAGTTTGATAGGGCGCTTGATTTTCATATTTTGGCCTCCTTCTATCTTCACACTGTGAATGAAGTAATAGAAAGCCTCTACGCGTCTATAAATATGGCGACAAACGTAGTGGCTCCCATAGTGTTAACTAAAGTTCAAACGAAATTGTCCCTATCACCGTAAACGGTGCGCCTGGAATCACTGTATTTCTGCCAAAGTTGAATGACTCAAAATACCTCGTGCCAAACAGGTTTTCGATATTGATGGCGGCTCTCCAGTTATCACGCTTGTAATAAACTGCGGCATCAGTTCGCAGATAGCTAGGTAATGTGAAAGTATCGTCAGCTAGATTAGTAGGAATATCACCACCTATTCTATCTGAAAGGTAAAATAGCCCTAAACCGAAACCTAAACCTTGCAAATTACCTTGGAGAAATTGATAAGTTGTCCATAAACTAGCTTTGTGTTCCGGTACTTTAGGAACTCTAGAACCAACTCTCAAAGCATTAGGTAAATCACTACTTTGTGTGACTTCAGCATCGGTATAACCATAAGCAGCAATAATATTCCATCCAGGTAGGATTTCACCAGATATATCTAGTTCAATCCCTCGGCTTCTCTGCTCTCCAATTGGAATGCTAAAGTTATCAGGGTCATTTGGATCTGGCGCAGCAATATTAGTTTTGGTAATTTCGTAAGCTGCTAAAGTTGCTGAAACTTTATCATTTAAATCTACTTTGACACCCACTTCATATTGAGTACCGCGTTCAGGATCCAAAAATCTTTGATCAGCACTTTGAGCAAAATTTGGTGTAAACGAGCGACTATAACTGGCATAGAGTGAAATCGGTTGAATTGGCTGATATACAATACCAATTCGCGGAGTGAAGGCTTCATCATACTGATTAGTAGGGGTATCTGAGAGTCTATTGAACTGGTTTTGATCTACAGTATCAAAACGCCCACCTATCAGCAGCTTAAAATTGTCTGAAAATGCTATCTGGTCTTGCAAATAAATGCCCAATGTCTCTGTTTTGGAGTTACCATCTCTAACTGCATTTGTGAGTTCTGAAAGACCTGGTCTTGAGATAAGGTTGTAAACCGGGTCAAAAATATTTATAGATGGAGTTAATCCATTCGGTAACCGTCTCTGTGAACCATCGCTCTTTTGTCGAGCGAGATCAAGTCCAAACAGAAGTGTATGTTGAATTGAACCCGTCGCAAACTTACCAACAAGATCCGTTTGAAGAGAGTATGTCTCATCGTAATCATCATTGGAACGGAAGTTGCGTGTTAATTCGCCAGTTTCTTCGTCCACTTCTAGAGGCTGGGCGCGGTAATCAAAAGAATCTTGTGAAGCGTAGCGAAAGGCATTGCGGAGGGTTAAGTTGTCATTGAATCGATGCTCTAGGCGATAACCAACATTTACCTCTTCTGTTATACGTTTATCTCCTGGTTCGCCCAAAAATCTACTAGTAGGAATGTCAGCAATCCCTTGACCGAAAGCAACTATGCCCTGGTCAAATGTACGCTCATCGTTGATATAACTGACATTCAAAAATAGATTAGTGCGATCGCCCAGTTTTAAATCAAATACTGGCCCGAAAAAGAATCGCTCACTATTGACAAAATCTCGGAAGTTACCAGCATTCTCGTAAGCAACATTCAGTCTATACAGAAATGTTTTATCTAGATCGAGAGGCCCCGACAAATCAATAGCAGAACGGTAGTAACTAAAGTTGCCTGCTGAGAATTCAGCAGCATAATAAGGAATATTTAAAGGTTTTTTCGTGACTAAATTAATAATTCCTCCTGGTTCAGCATTTCCATACAACACAGAAGCTGGCCCTTTAACAACTTCTATTTGCTCAATATCAGCGAGTTCTCGTAATGTAAAGCCAGTTTCTCTAAAACCATCTCGAAAAGTCGGATTAAAAGAATCAAAGCCTCTAATATTTACAGCGTCATTTGTCCCTGCAAAAGTATCGCCTTCTACAACACCACTAACGTTACGAATTGCGTCTGTGAGCCTAGTAACTTGTTGGTCTTTTAAAACTTGTCTAGGAATTACCTGAATCGATTGGGGAATGTCACGAATTGGGGTATCGGTTCTAGTAGCCCCTGATGCTTCTGGTACACGATATGTATCTTGTTCACCTGTCACAACCAATTCAATTGGTTCTTTATTTTCAGGTGTCTCGGCTGTGGGTTGCTCTGAAGGCGTTTCAGTTGTTGGTGTTTGTGGTGTCTCAGTAGGAGGTTGTTGTGCTGGCGGAGCTTGGCTAGTAGTGGATGCTGTTGGTGTCACCCCAAAAACCAAACCCTCGTCACCATCAAATAATTCAACTTGTGGCGCACCAGTTTCACCAGTTACCGTGATGCGAATAGTGTTTGTATTAAAATTGCTAACTGTAATTTCAGCAATTCCCGCAGTCGGTTTTTCTTGGCGGAATATATCACCACTAAGTAGGCGTAATTGGGCATTGGGAATTTCAACAATATAGCTATTCCCCTCACTTTTATTTGTGAGTTGCAGTTTATCTGATTGATTAGTTTCTAAAATTACCTCTAAGCCTTCGTCTGTGGCTTGGGACTTGACACCTGTTATCTGAACAAGAGATTGAGCTAGCCATTAGACCTATCCTTAATACAAAAAAATGGAATAATTAGAAGAGACTATAAATAATTGGCATTTAGTATGACAAGCCCTTTAGTGAGAATAGAGTTGCACCCACAGGAAGCAAAACGACTAATAGGAATAAATTATGAACACTTTTTAGCATTAGTAAGTTTAGCGGAAGAAAGACATAAGGAGAAACAAGCTGAAATTGAAAAAAATAAAATCCGTATTATCACTAAGGGTGGTGGACGGAAACCAGAGATGTCGTCAAAAGAAGGAATATGTCTGTGTTTAGTATATCTCAGACAAAAACCAATTTTTGAGATATTAGGTTTACTGTTTGATGTCTCCAAAACGAAAGCGAATGATGCGTTTAATTATTGGATAAAAATTTTGAGAGAAATACTGCCAGCATCGCAAATGGAAGAAGTGCAAGGAGATGAAGAGAAGTATCAAAAGCCTACTTTTCTCGTGGCTTTCATGACGCGATCGCAGCTTCTATCTAATCCCTCAAAGCCTTGCCTCATAAGCATTTAGGAATTGCGGATAAGTCTATTGTTGAATATTAGTCGCAGGTTTTTCTATATCACTCAGTTGAGAAATTTTAGATATTGGTTTTTGGTTATCTTCAGCTAACACAGGGACATTTACCCACACCACAGCCAAAGCAGTCATCCAGGCTAGTTTTTGCACTTGATTATTCAACATCACTCTCATCACCACATAAATCAGGGACTAGGGACTGAGAAAATAAATCTCAGTACCAATCAATACCCATGCAATTAATTAACAATTACTATCAAAAAGATTACAGGAAAGTTCTGAGGTATGGGTGAATACTATGATCACTAGCCGGAGTTTTTGCGATCGCTAGCCGGAGTTTTTTAATTTTTGTCGTTTTGCGTTAAGATAAATTCCTGGATTTACGCCAAATTTGCGCCGAAAGGAGGCAGCAAAATAACCTCGATTGGCAAACCCTACCGCTTTTGCTGCTTCTGTTACCGTTAGTCTACCAGCTGCTAACATTTGGCGCGATCGCTCCATGCGGCAATCATGGAGGTAGCCAAACACTGTTGTCCCAAACACCTGCTTAAATCCTATTTTTAGCTTATTGTCATTGATTCTCACCATCCGCGCCAATTCCATCAACGAAGGTGGCTGATCTAACCGCGCTAACAAAATCTTGCTCGCGTAATGAATGCGCTCAATATCCTCTGCATTCAAAATTTTGCTAGTTGTCTCCACTGTTTGAGTTTCCAGGAATTGATCAACCACAAGCGCCATCAATTCCCAAACTTTGCTTTCCAGATACACCCGCTTTATGTTTCCCTGATACGGGCAGACTAACAGTTGTTGTAATGCCATTTGCATTGCAGAGGTGGTTTTTCCATAACCCTCATAGTATTCTTGATCTGATTTACGGATTAATGGTTGCAAGTTTTTTGGTAGTTCTCCCTTATGGCCAAACCACTGGCAAAATAATTCAGGCTCTACATGCACACTCACCCAGGCGATCGGTTGCACTGGTGAATCTTGTAATGTTACCTCCGGTGCTAAACCGCTACCAAAAAAGCCATAGCTTCCAGCGTTCACACCTAAAAGGCTGAAAGTGTACTCAATCGGATGCTCTCTATCAAACAATTGGGTGATGACCTTATCATGTAATTGATAGTTAGCAATATCTAAATCCAATCCTTGTCGTAAATTAACATATCGACTGTAACCTTTCCCCAGTTTCACAGGATATGGATAAGTCACATCAAATTCGTCCGAGAAATCAAGTGTGGAATGATCCTGCTCACTTTCATGGACGAGTTCCTTGTCAGCCATATTGTTTGATTAATTATCAGCAATTGATGATTTTAATAAGAATTACTTGCAACTATTAAACCATAAATCGTCCCTACACATCACCTTTTAGGGACTTCCAAGTAAATCAATATCCCATCACTGGGGAAGCAGGGGGAGAAAAAACCAAAATCTAAAATCGCCTTGAACAGAATTCTGTATGTTCACAAAGACTATAGCTGAACCAGATATTTAAAAAGCTCATCAAGTAGCTTATTGACAGTAATACTATGTACAAGAGATTAAAGCTACAATAGTCTGCACAAGTATCTCTGGGTCGATTGGTTTAGAAATATGTCGTTGAAATCCAGCTTCTAATGCCTGCTTAGAGTTAATCTCTCCAGCATAAGCAGTTAGTGCAAGGGCTGGAATTGACTTATTGAGTGGCATCGCCCGAATTTTACGTATTAGCATATAACCATCCATTTCTGGCATTCCAATATCACTGACCAGCACATCAGGTTTGAACTTGACTAGAACTGACAATGCTGCACTTGCCGATGCTACAGAGGTAACAATTGCCCCTGCTTGCTCAAAAACAAAAACAATTAACTCGCGGGTGTCGAAGTCATCGTCAACGACAAGTATTTTCACATTCAGCAACGGCAAAGTAGAAGACGTAAGCGTGTCGGAAATTGGTTGATTGCTTATCTGGTAATCATTATGCTTGGGCAAGGGCAACTTCACGGTGAAAGTTGCTCCTTGTTCAATACCTAAACTCTCGGCTTGAATACTGCCTCCGTGCAGTTCAACAATTTGCCGTGCGATCGCTAGTCCTAATCCCAATCCGCCAAATTTACGGGTTGTTGCCCCATCCTCTTGCCGGAAATGTTCAAAGATATAGGGGATAAAGTCAGGATTAATACCTTTTCCAGTGTCACTGACGGTAATTTGGGCATCAGTTCCAGCTATTGTTAATGCAACTGTAATCTCACCATCATTGGGCGTAAACTTGACTGCATTCGATAGTAGATTCCACACTACCTGCTGCAACCGCGCTGCATCTCCGTTAATCCTCACAAGCGTAGATGAAATTGCTGTTTGAATTCGCACTGACTTGGCAACTGCTGCTAATTGAACAGTTTCTAAGGCGGCTCTTATGACTGCACCCAGATCAACGGGCACCACATTCAAATTCAGTTTGCCCTGTAAAATGCGAGAAATATCCAGCAAATCTTCAACTAATTGTGCCTGGAGTTTAGCATTACGCTCAATGGTTTCTATTGCATAAGCAGTTTTGCTCTGGTCTAAGGAGCCTTTACGAAGCAAACTCGTCCAACCCAAAATCGGGTTAAGGGGCGATCGCAATTCATGGGATAGCACTGCCAGGAACTCATCTTTAATTCGATTCGCTGTCTGGGCTTGCTGACGAGCAGCTTGCTCACGCTCAAGGAGTTGTTCGCGTTCAGCTTCGGCAAATTTGCGATCGCTAATGTCTTTGAAAAGGACACCAACTTTTCGGTGTTTCGGCTGCCCAATACGGAAGGCATAAAGGTCAAACCAACGGTCTAAGGCAACAGCTTGATTCTCGAAGCGAATGGGTTCGCCCGTTATGGCGACTTGCCCGTAAATTTCAAACCAATACTTTTCATGATTCGGAGCAAGCTGGCGCATCCTTTTACCTTGTGCATCCTTGAGTCCGGTTTGTTTCTCAAACGACGGACTGATTTCTAAAAAGCGGTAATCGTTCGGCGTGCCGTTTTCATCAAAAAGCATTTCGATTACACAAAAGCCTTCGTCAATGGACTCAAACAGTGTTCGATAGCTTTCTTCAGAACGACGCAAGGCTGACTCTGCAAGCTTTTGCTCACTGATGTCTGTGCAAGTGCCATACCAGCGAATGATTTGACTATTTTCACCCAGCATTGGTAAAGCACGGGTGAGATGCCAACAATAGGTTCCATCAGCCTGTCTCAAACGATGTTCAACCTCGTAGCTTGCGATCGTCTCAACTGCTTGAGTCCACGCCGAGATAGTGTGTTCTCGATCCTCTGGATGGATCAGGTCTTGCCAGCCGAACCCGTGGATTTGCACAAGGCTCAATCCGGTGTAGTCACGCCACCGAGGGCTACAATAATCCATCTGCCCGATGGCATCAGCCGTCCAAACCATTTGGGGAATGGATTCAGCCAGAAAGCGAAAGCGCTGCTGACTGGCTCCAAGGCGCACTCGTCCCAATTCTAGATTGGCGGCAACCCGCGCCAGCAATTCCCGTCGGCTGAATGGCTTCACCAAGTAATCATCTGCTCCGGCTTCTAAGCCTTCGACTGCCGATTCTTCTCCAGCACGGGCAGACAACAGCAATATTGGAATTTCACGTGTTCTAGAATCACCTCTTAACTGCCGTAACAACTCAAAGCCATCCATTCTTGGCATCATCACATCGCTGAGGATCAGATCCGGTGGGGTATTGGATGCAACGGCTAGAGCAGTTTCACCGTCAACAGCCACGTCCACTGTGTAGTACTCGCTAAGAATCCGTTGTAAATAATCGCGCATATCTGCGTTATCATCCACCAGGAGAATTCGGGCAGAAGAAGCAGAGGGGCTATCTGAGGCAGAAGAGAAATCTTGCTCAACGGCTTTTTTTGGGAGCCAACCTAAAGCTTCTTCAACATAAGATGTTGCACCAGCAATGCTATAAACACTGCTTTGGTCAGTCTTGAGACGATCTTGCGGTAAGTGAACCGTTCCAGTTGACAATTGCACAGTAAAGGTACTGCCTTGACCTAACGTGCTATCAACTGCGATCGTCCCGCCATGTAGATGGACTAATTCTTGGACTAGCGACAGCCCAATACCCGTTCCCTCGAAGGTGCGTCCTTTTGCACCTTCAACTCGATGAAACCGCTCAAATAACCGGGGAACCTCTTGTGTTGGAATACCAGTACCCGTGTCGCGTACCACCAATGACACTATATTGCCAAATAAGTGCAAAGAAACTGTAATCTTTCCTTCAAATGTGAACTTTAATGCATTCGAGAGCAAATTTAAGATAATTTTCTCCCACATTTGCCGATCCACGTAGACGAGTTCTGCTAAGGGAGGGCAATCTACAATTAATTCTAATCCCGCAGACTCAGCAGCAGATTGGAAAATGCTTGCTAGTTCTGCGGTGTGTTTAGCTAAATCGGTTGGCTCATAGATGGCTTGAGTGCGTCCGGCTTCAATGCGCGAGAAATCTAACAGAGTATTTACCAGCTTGAGCAGTCTTATTCCATTGCGCTGCACCATTTCTAATTGCGCTTTTGCTTTAGCTGGAATAATTCCATCTAATTCGGTTAACGTTTCTTTGAGCGGCGACAGCATCAGCGTTAGGGGAGTGCGAAATTCATGGCTGACGTTGTTGAAGAAGGTCGTTTTAGCTCGATCCAGTTCTGCTAGTGCCTCAAGGCGCTTGCGTTCTTCTTCATAAGCATGGGCATTGGCGATCGCACTTGTTACATTACCTACTATCAAATCAAAGAACTTTCGATACTCCTGCTCGAAAGCACGGTGTGGATTGATACCCAATACCAGCAATCCAACTATTTGTTGTTGTCCAGCTGGGATCAACGGCACTACCCAAGCTTCCGAGGGAGGTTTATCCCAAGCTCCTTTGGGCAAAGCCCCAAACCGAGCTGTCAAATCATCAATGATTGCTGCTTCTTTAGTCTGATAAACTTGGTTGAGTTTCCACGCATCGTTATGCTGAGTTAAGTCCACTCTCGATGGTATTGTTTCTGTTCGCTCGATTGGAGTAGTAGTTCCAGCCAGCTTTGCATTACCGCCGTCTGCCTCCACCTGATACAGCATGGCAAATGGAATATCATAAGGATCTGTTGTTAGAGATTGAATTGCACTCAAGCAAGCTGCTTCTACAGTCTTTGCTTGAGCCGTTTCGCTCGCCAGTAAGCTCAGAGTTTGTAAGCGGCGATCGCCCAGCACCCGTCCTGTCGTTTCACTGACAATGCAAAATACTCCTCCCACGCTTCCGCTCTCGTCTCGCACAGGATCATACGAGACATCGAAGTAAGTTTCCTCTATGTAACCGTGCCGATTCAGGAAAAATAAATGATCTTGCGCCCAGAATGCAACTCCTGTTGCAATAACTCCATTAACCAAATCTTCTAAAAGATTCCAGACTTCGCTCCATACTTCCTTCGCTGGGCGACCTAACGCCCAAGGATGCTTTGAGGCAAGAGCAGGGCTATAGGCATCATTATAAATCGTGATTAATTCCGTTCCCCAGAACAAGCAAATCTGGGCTTTAGAAGGCAGCAAAATGCTAATGGCGCTCCGTAAGCTCTGAGGCCAATTAGCTACATCACCTAAAGGAGTCTTTGACCAATCGAGCGATCGCATCAGGTTTCCAATCTCGCCACCCTCAATAAAAATGCTTCTGGCAGTTATGCCTTCTTTATTAGACGACATCTCTGCTACCCCTGATTTTTAAAGTATTTGGCTAACAGTTCCTCACCTTCTTCTCCTATATTATGCAACAGTATTTCAATCTGTTTGAGTGCTAAAGGAATCGGTCGGGTTCGTCCGTTTTCCCAACGATTGACGCTCCCAAATGACGCACCAAGCAAGCTTGCAAACTTTTCTTGAGATAGTTGCAGTAACTGTCGAGTTTCCCGAATCAAAGCTGCAATTTTTACAGGTTCTACAGCTGCCATCGAGTTCTGCCTTCCTCAGTTAACCTATTTGACTATATCAGCAAAATCTCTAAGTCAAGAAAATTGTGTCTGTTTGCCTGTTCAATTGGGAGAAGCAGGTTTTTGATCTATTCTGGAAGAAATAGCCATCTAAAAGGCGCGGAAAATCATGGTTGTGAAGTTGCAGCGACCAATTTTGGTAGGAGGATTGGGGCTTTCCTTTTCTCTGTGGATGTTACAAAGTTGGCACGATTCTATAGTGCAGGCGGGTGAGTTTGGTTTGTTGAGTGCCTTAGCTGTAGGCGGTGGTTTGTGGTTATTCCAAAAAAATCGCCCGAAAGACAGTTTAAAGCAGCTAGATGATATGCTGGTTGATCGGACGACTGTAGAAAGTGCGATCGCTAAAACTGAAACTGTAATTAACCAGTTGGCACAAGAAGCAGAAAACCACACAGCATTAGAGACACTCAGAGAACAAGTTGCCCAATTGTTGTTGGAGTTAGACAGACAAGAAATTAAAGTTGCTGTGACTGGCGGTAAATCCGTGGGTAAAAGCACTTTAATTCAAGTGTTAAAGCCAAATCTAGAGACACAAAACTTGGTGTCTTTAGAAGAGACAGCACCTTTATTTAGAGAAACTGGGGACAATTCAGATGCAGCTGCTTTAGCAGAAGTTGCAAAATCTGATTTTGTTCTATTCCTAACAAATGGTGATTTGACAGACTCAGAATTTCAAACCTTACAGCAGCTAAAAGCAGCAAATCAGCCAACAATCCTGGTTTTCAACAAACAAGACCAGTATTTAGCCGATGAAAGCGCCAGCATCTTGCTGTCATTAAAACAGCGAATGCAGGGAAATATAGTTGCAACAGCCGCCTCTCCCATTCCCATCAAAGTCCGAAAGCATGAGACTGATGGTTCTGTGCAAGAGTGGATGGAACAACCAGCGCCAAATATCCAGCAGTTGACCCAGCAGTTGGGTGAAGTTTTGACACAGCAGGGACAACGGCTAGTTTGGGTAACTACCATGAGAAAAGCCGGTTTGTTAAAAGCTGAGGCGAAAAACTGGCTGAATGGAACCAGACGCGATCGCGCCACCCCAATTATTGAACAATATCAATGGATAGCTGCGGCTGCTGCCTTTGCTAACCCAGTTCCGGCCCTTGATATTCTGGCGACTGCGGCAATTAATGCTCAGATGGTAATGGATTTGGGTAAAATCTATCAGCAGAAATTTTCTTTGGAACAGGCGCAAACTGTAGCTGGAACAATGGGAAGTTTGATGCTGAAATTGGGTTTAGTTGAGCTTTCTACAAAGGCAATTAGTACTGTTCTTAAAAGTAATGCCGTTACTTTTGTTGCTGGTGGCGTAGTGCAAGGAGTAAGTGCAGCTTATCTGACTAGAGTCGCAGGGTTAAGTCTAGTTGAGTATTTCCAACAGCAGGAAATAGCAATAGATTCTGGGACTGGTTTAAATTTGGAGAATTTGCGGCAAACATTGCAAAAAGTATTTCAGCAAAATCAGCAGATTGGTTTTTTGCAGGGATTTGTTAAGCAAAGCGTGAAGCGTTTGTTGCCAGAAGTGCAGCAGGTTGAAGTAGTTGGTGTTCAGAAGTTTATAGGTTAAGTTCATCTAGAGGCGCAGAGTTTTTCTTTGCGCCTTTGCATTAGGATGAAAAATATGGTGATCGTTGCGGCTCCTGTTTTAAGGATAGGTAAATCATGAAAACGCCTTATCTTACAAATCCAGAAGGTGTTTTTAACAAAGATTTGTTAGAAACTATTGACATAAATGAGCTTCAAAACCTAGTTATTGAAACTAGACACAGATTGGAAGAACGTATTAGTTCCCAATCTCCAGCCACTTCAATGTTTGTACAAATAACTCATTTGGCAGCTGAAGCTGAAGCGGCTAACGACTTATCAATAAAATCTTATAAATTCCAAGAAGCAAGTAATCTAGCTTTCAAACTTGCACAAGAGTATCAGGAAAATAACCTAAATACAGTTTTTGAATTATTAAAAAACTATTCATATTTATTGCGAGTAAATAAAAGTTTTTCTCTGACCTTATATTACTTAGATTTAGCTAAAGAAGCTAAAAGTAACAATCACAAAGCAACACAATACAAAAACTATACTGAAGCCTTCAAATTACTCACAGAAGTTGTCACAAATTATTGGAGACTTTACCCGACTTACGTCCGTTGGATGCTAAAACTTTCAGCTAATCAACTGCTTGTAGATGAAGCGTTGGGACAAAAAAAAGTATTGTCTGAAATTAAGTTTTGGTTTCAGATGCTTTTACCTTCAATCAAAAGTTGTAAAAACTTAGTTGCTAATTATAGAAAGGCAAAAAGAGAGTACATACGTTCTGTTTTAATAAATGTAGAAGCTTATCCAGATTTAGATATCTTTTTAACTGAAGAAAATATTAATTCTATAAAAGAACATGGTTTAACCCTCAATGATGTTCTTTCCGTACATAAATATGCATACCGGGATACGAAATTTCCTCAATTACAAGCCGTTCTATATGAAGCGATAGAAGAAACTATACAAATGATGAAGATGGGTGTAGATATTAGCGATCCATTAGTAATTACACCTGTGGGATGGATAGCACAAAAATATCCAGAAATTTCTGAATATTGTAATCAAATTCTCACAGAATTAGTAGAAAAGCAATTCAGTAATCCTTTATTAGAAATTGAGGATCAAACAATGACAGGTGAGTTTTAACAAAACAATATACTAAGCATGAACTGGGAAGAATTAAAGGGTGAAGGAGATGTTGCAGTCAAAAAGGTTTGTAATGGATTAGAAAAAAGAGGTATTAATGTAGGAAAGTCGATTATGAGTCAGTTTGGTACTGATGAAGACATTCCCGTTTATAATAGTTTAGGTGATAAGTTATTTTGGATATCTGTAAAAAGTGTGCCTGGAAACACTACAGATCCTAAGAAATTGCCACCAGGTTATAAAGGATGGATGTGTGGCGAAGTAGAGAGTAAACAGTGGATATATCCACCTAAAGTAATTATTTGGTATTGCTTGAAGTCTAATGTAGCTTGGGGAGCGATAACACCAAAACGTCCTAGTACTGAGTGGTTTATTTATCCTGATAGGTATGGAATCATCAAAGATCAGCGTAAAAGTTATCTATCTGGTAAAACTTATTACATTTATCCATCTTATTGTGTGCCAGTTGAAAGAATAATCAGTAAAGACCAAGTTATTGAATATATTAAACAATTATCCAGCCTTTAATTTAGAATGTGCGATCGCTCTTGTATCTTCTCCTTGTTTGCTGGCTCAGGTTTCCTAGATTTAGGTTTTGAAACCAGCGATTCTTATGTCCAAGAAATATTCTCACAATTCATGCCAACATATCGTCATTTACGCAGGAATTGACTTTTTACTTACTTGTTAAACAAAGGATGACACTTACTTGATACTGTAAAAACCTAAAATTTACCCAAGCCTAAACATAGGCTTGGGTGAATCTACCAATTATTGTGATTGGAAATTACCAAAAAATTGTGAATAAGGGTAGTTAGCTAAACAGCGCCACTGTTTCTATTAAATAGAATAGTTATAGTTTTGAAAATTAGCTTTAAATCGTACACCAAACTCCAATTTTTTTGATACTGCAAATCTAGGCGAATTACATCTTCAAAACTGCGGACTGTAGACCGCCCGTTAACTTGCCATTCACCAGTCATACCGGGTTTTACATCTAAACGTTGCCACTCCGGTACTTCATAACGTTCTACTTCATCGGGTGTAGGTGGTCGAGTCCCGACTAAGCTCATTTCTCCTTTGAGGACGTTCCAAAATTGGGGTAATTCATCAAGACTAGTTCGCCGTAAAAAGCGCCCTACCTTGGTAATTCTGGGGTCATTCTCATTTTTGAAAAATGCACCTTGCACTTGGTTTTTAACTTGGGATTTCTTCGCTTCTGCATCCACACACATAGAGCGGAATTTCCAAATCTCAAACCGCTTTCCCATCCAGCCACAACGGGTTTGACTGAAGAAAATGGGGCCGGGATCGTTAATTTGAATAGCGATCGCAATCGGAATAAACAAAACTCCTGTAATTAATAAACCAATCACAGACCCTACAATATCTAAGAACCGTTTCATCCAGGATGCCACAGAAGGGTGAGTAGTGGGTAAAGGCTCTACTTTACGGGAAGTTGTCTTCCGATTATCTACTAAGTCTTCTTGTTTTATTGGCAACCCATCTTCAGCCGACTCTAAGGGAAAAACCTGATCCAATCCTGTGAGTTTTAAAACTGCCATGACTTGAGGCGTTACATTCCGCAGTGTTAATGTAATTTCCTTAGTCTGGGCGTATTTAAAATTACTGACCAGGGCACCTAAACCACTACTATCCATAAAAGTAGTTTGGTGAAAGTCAATGATGATCCGTTTAAGATGTGAATTGGGCTGAATTAAACTTTGGCAGGTTTGCTTAAAGTTTAAAGCCTCAAGCACGCTCAACCGCGTGGGCACCTGCATTATAGCCGTGTCGTTTAGGGAATTAACTGGGAAATCGACCTCTGTCGGTTGGCTAGTCATGAAGCTCTGCACTTTCGTTGCCATGTATAATGTAATCTGCCAAACATTATTTTGTCCTACAAAATTACTTAACCTAATATCGGAATCAGTAGTAATAAGGACTAATTTCTATTTACCGGGGCTGAGATTGGAGATCGTTAGCGACGATTCACAATAGAACAAGAAGCCAAAAAACATCCTTGCTGTTGTGTCGACGCAGCGCGATCGCGTTGCTCTCATCAAATCAAATGATTGCTAAAACTACGGTTACATCTACCGCACGCCTAGTTGAGGTCTTTTCTGCCATTCAAGGGGAAGGACTGAATGTAGGGACACGTCAGATATTTATTCGTTTTGCCTTGTGTGATTTGCGCTGCCACTTTTGTGATAGTGCCCATACTTGGAATGCACCTGCCACTTGTCGAATAGAGCGATCGCCTGGATTGCGCGACTTTGAAATCCACTCTAACCCTGTTCCATTACCCATGTTAATTGAATGGGTGAAACAGCAAAATTTACCTTGTTTACACGATAGCATTAGCTTAACTGGGGGTGAACCACTTCTTCATGCCCCATTTCTAACGCAGTTTCTACCCCAAGTGCGAGACATAACTGGTCTACCCATATACTTAGAAACTGGCGGACACCGCTCAGAACAACTAGCGATGATTCTTCCCTATTTAGACTCTGTGGGTATGGATTTCAAATTGCCCAGTGTTAGCGGCGAAAGTCATTGGCAAGAACATGCTAAATTTCTCCAATTATGTCATGACTCATATTTAAATGTTTTTGTCAAGATAATTGTATCTCAAAACACAGATCCAGCCGAATTGGAGCGTTCAGCCGAGTTGGTGGCAGAGGTTAGTCCAGATATCTCAGTATTTTTACAACCTGTTACGCCTTTAGCAGTATCTGAACAATTCTCCCCAATGCAGATGCTTGCGCCTACGGCCGATCAAGTTTTGACCTGGCAAGCTTTGATGAAAGGCTTTGTTAAGCACGTGCGTGTGATCCCCCAGACGCATAAAATGCTGAACCAGCTGTAAAAGCTTCTGTAAAATTTGAGTTTGATAAAGATGTAGTCAAGAAAAAAGTAAGATTCGATGAAATGGTCATTGCTGCCGCTAATCAGCAAGGCAGCAGCCCACTCAGTAGACATTTCCAGTCGAAGGCAGAATGAGATTAATCGCGCCTCTACTCCTATACTCTTGTACAGACGCGATTTATCCCGTCTCTCTAAATTACAACCCACCTTCATCTGGGGCTTTGGATTTAGCCTTTGCCTTATTTGCACTGCGTTTGAGGGCAGAGAGCCTTGCCTCGTATTTCGACCTTTGGCGCTTACTAGCAGTATTGTCAATCAGGGTTTTTAAGGCACTACCAAGACTCTTATAGGCATTGGGGAGGGTATAACCAAAACGAGTTGCCAAAGCGATCGCTTTCTCATCAGCATTAACTAATTCTTTTAGTTGCTTTTCCCCATTATTCTTTTGATACAGTCGCCAGCCTGACACGCCACACAGCGACAAAGCTAACACCAGCAGCAATCCATCTTGTACCCATAATTCGCCTACAGCACCGCCTAAACCGATGGCTAGTGCTGCCATTTCCCAACCATCTTTAGGAATTGTGTCATTTTGAACGCGAGCAACTTCATGCCAGAACAACAGATTACGCTGATCCATTGCCAGGGCATCCCATTTCACCAGGTCAATTTGAATTTCTACCTGGTCTTTACCAATTTCTTCGCAGCGAACTAGGGGTGGATTGACTTCAGTTGTGCCTTCAACCGTGACCCAGCTCTGTAATTCTGGCGGTAGTAAGCCTTTCAACCGCCGTAGTTCACTCATTTCCGCTTTGGCAGAGGAGGTTGCATAGGATGTCATAATATCCAGCCCCAGAAAATTTCAGTATATAGTGAGGGTATCACTTTGGAGTATAGCTATTTAAGTGATGATCCGTCTCAGTCGTTGGGAAAACTTCCTCGCTTTTTCCGCGCCTCCATTGCCTTTTCTAGCAAATCTAACAATCCTGGCGCTTCTTCTTGGATACTGAGTAACAGTCTTTCCCCAAGTTCTATATTTCCCGGATCGAGACCTGTTGCCATGACTTCTTTGAGGCGAGGTATCGCTATCCCATCTACAATCTGAATTAACCCACTTAGACAACGGTGAAATTGCTTTTCTGTGAGAATCGAGTCTTCTAAAGGAAACTCAATAATGGCGCGAATTTCACCATCGGAAGGGTCATACTCCCATTGCAACATTTTGGTTTCCCAGGAAATGGCAAGCATCGTCTGTAGGATAACTCCCTTGTGAGGGTGGTCTTGGATTCCTGCCAGAACTTGGGGGGCAAATACCCGGAAAAATTTTCCCTCTTCATCCAATTGGACAACTATCAGAAAATCTTCTAGGTTATCAGCTTCTACACCTGTTATAATCCGGTCTTCTTCATCATCCAAACGGTAGTCCCAACCAAGGTTGTCTAAATAGTTGGCAATTTGTTTGAGGTTAGCTCCCATAAAAGCCTCATAAGGAACGGTGGAGCAGTTGTTACCAGACCTAGTTTAACCTGATCGGGGTAGTTCTTTAGGTTGGAGCGGCTACAAGCGATCGCATCAAAGTATGCAATTAGGGTATAGGGTATGGGGCATAAAGCATATAAAACTAATTAAATTGAAAGTTTAATATTATCTTCCAAGTTTAATGAATGTATTGCTATATCAAGTATATTAAGTGGCAAAAATTTAAATAAAACTCGGAAGTTCAAGCCAAGTTAACCCGGATTTCTCACCACACCTCGAATGGAGGAGTAATGAGTAGTGAGTAAGGAGTAATGAGTAAAATTCTTAACTTATTACTTATTACTCATTACTTATTACTTATACGCAACGCAGCTTGTGAGAAATGCGGGGGTTAAGAGATTTACCCTTATTATCTAAAGCTTTTAAAAAATAAGTAAAAACTTAAACTACGCTTTTTCAAAGCGAATAAACTTAGCACAAAGGCTGGTAAAGTTTTATATTACAAGCAACAAATTGTTTTTATGAAATGATTGTAGTGAAAAATACATTTGCGATTGTTGATATCAATGAAGTTTATGCGTAAATCAGCTTTAATTCTAGCGATCGCACCTCTAGCGTTTGCGATCGCTGCTTGTGCTACAAATTCAGGACAAACAAATACATCCGGCACTCCGGGCAGCAATCCAGCCGCACCAGCAACTCGAAATCGCTGGGATAACATCAAAAGCCGCAATCAGCTAATTTGTGGTGTCAGTGGGGAAGTGCCAGGATTTAGCTTTGTGGGGACTGATGGTAAATATAGCGGCATTGATGTCGATGTCTGTCGCGCGATCGCAGCAGCTTTATTTGACAATCCAGATGCAGTAGAATTCCGTAATCTCAACTCCAAAGAGCGGTTTACAGCTTTGCAAACCGGGGAAGTAGACGTTCTCAGCCGCAATACTACCTGGACTCTTAGCCGCGATACCTCCGTAGGTCTAGAATTTGCGCCCGTGGTCTTTTACGACGGACAAGCAATAATGGTTCGCAAAAATAGCAACATTAAGTCCCTAGCAGACCTGAAAGATAAAGCAATTTGCGTTCAGACTGGCACTACTACCGAACAGAACTTAACAGACCAAATGCGGAAAAGGGGGATTGCTTACAAACCCGTTGTCTTTGAAGATGTTAACGTTACCTTTGCGACTTATGCCGAAGGTCGTTGCGACGGTATTACGGCTGATCGTTCAGCATTGGTTTCTAGAGGCTCGATTTTACCTAAACCAGAAGATAACGTGATTCTCGATGAAGTGATTTCTTCAGAACCCCTTGCCCCAGCAGTCGCCAAAGGAGATATTAGGTGGGGCGATGCTGTTAAGTGGGTTGTTTATTCTCTAGTAAAAGCTGAAGAGTTGGGCATTACTTCGCAGAATATAGGTCAGTTTGCTGCTAGTAACGACCCAGATATCAAGCGCTTTTTGGGTACAGAAGGCAATCTTGGCGAAGGACTCGGCTTAACTAACGACTTCGCGGCCAGAATAATTAAGCATGTCGGTAACTACGCCGAAATTTACGATCGCAATCTCGGCCCCAAAACAAAACTAAATTTAGCTCGTGGTCAAAATCAACTCTGGAGCAAGGGTGGATTGCTTTATTCTCCGCCGTTCCGGTAGCAGGGGGCAGGGAGCAGGGGGCAGGGAGCAGGGGGCAGGGAGCAGGGGGCAGGGAGAAGGGGGCAGGGAGCAGGGAGAAGGGGGCAGGGAGAAGGGAGAAGGGAGAAGGGAGCAGGGGAAGAATAACTAATTAATACCCAATGACTAATGACAAATTCTATATGGCGGGATATTCGATTTTGGCGGATTGCCTTGCAACTGATTGCCGTATTTTTAGCAGTAGTTGTAGTAGTAATACTGTGGGACAATCTCAAGCGTAATTTGCAGCAATTGGGTATTCAGTTTGGATTTGATTTTCTCAAACAACAAGCTTCTTTTGCTATTGGCGAGACACTAATTGCCTACAAACCGACTGATACTTACAGTTATGCCTTATGGGTGGGATTAATTAATTCCTTACGGGTGGCAATTGTAGGAATTTTACTCACAACAGTTGTAGGGATAAGTGCTGGAGTTGCCCGGCTTTCTGATAACTGGCTAGTGCGGAATATCACGATGGTTTACGTGGAGATTTTTCGCAATACGCCCTTACTGCTGCAATTGCTGTTTTGGTACTTTGCTGTTTTCCTCACTTTCCCCAGAACAGAAAATAAGATATCCCTTTGGGGTTTTATTGGCATTAGTCAAAGTGGCTTAGAACTTCCTTGGTTTAACTTATCTCCAGAGTTTTCAGCTTTGCTCTTAGGATTAACTTTTTATACAGGTGCGTTTATTGCTGAGATTGTCCGAGGTGGGATTCAATCAGTAGCGAGGGGACAATGGGAAGCAGCGCGATCGCTGGGATTAAAACCAGGGTTAGTTATGCGATTGGTGGTTTTTCCCCAAGCCTTGCGGGTAATTATTCCACCGTTGACGAGTCAATATCTGAATTTGACGAAAAATACCAGTTTAGCAATTGCGATCGGCTACCCCGATATTTATTTTGTCGCCTCCACTACCTTTAACCAAACAGGGAAAGCCGTAGAAGTGATATTACTAATTATGCTTACCTATCTCACCCTGAGTTTGACCATCTCTATAGTGATGAATTTGTTTAATCGCAGCGTACAAATTAAAGAAAGATGAGGAAGACTAGAGACACAAGGGGAATGAGGAAGCACTTTAACTCGGAAGTTGAGCCTCTGAACTCGGAAGTTGCACCTCTG